>JACQAG010000013.1 GCA_016195085.1 Pseudomonadota bacterium
ACCGACCCAAACCCAGCGCCGCGCCTTCGATCTGCTCGCCCTCCAACCGACGCTGTAGTCAGGACCCGCAACCAAATGCGAGTCACATCAGCGCCTTGCTCGAAAAATGGGTAAAGTTCGGACTAGGCCATCGCCGAGCGGTCGCCGGAGGCGCACACGTAAAACTTAGAAACGCGGACAGGTTCTAGCAGGCTAGCAGGGGCACGCTCGGCAATCGTGAACCATCGTCTGCTGCCTATTGCATCTTGAATCGGTTCTTCAACGCGAGAAGAAGCAGAAAAAGTAGAACCGATGAAAACAATGCATGTAAGGCGGCAACAGTTGGCATGATTGGTACGACTTTGACGGCTTCATCGATTGTCGTTTTCCACAATGCTTCCCATGAACCGGTGAATGGATACAGCACGGGTAGTGTCTGGCGCAGCGTATAGTGGATATGCGCTAACATGCGCGTCTCGGCCGTTGCAGATGCTACTGAATCGAATCCAATCCGATACACGGTGGCACCAAGCAGTGCGCCGACTCCCGCGAGCCAAGCGATTGGCCGAGCTATACTCTGCCCATAAAGAGAAAAGAGTCCGTACGTCTGCGCAAAAATCCTTACAATGCCGCGCTCCTTTACGCTACGGCAGCGCAGCTCCATGACAAAAAATAGCTGCTCGTCGCGATGGGCCTCGTGCTCCCTTCGGATCTTTTTTAGCGTCTGATATGCGGCCTCAGCTCCATCGCTTTTGATGTCTTGGAACTGCCTCCAAAAGTGACGACCAACAGAAAATGACGTGCCGGGATGTAGTCTCGCGCCGTGGAATTCAGGTGCTACGGCAAATTTGCAATCGCGGAAATCCGAAAACCCTTCAAGGAGCACACCTTGAAATATCGCGCGATCGTCGAATACAGCTCGGTCAAACCTCACCTGCCCGCGAAATGCAGTGTCACGAACGAACGTAACGCTACGCGCGAAGTGAGCACGATTGAGTCTTACGTTATCTTGGAAGGCTCCCGAAACGGTAACTGGACCCTTAAATTGCGCTCGGTAAAATGAGCATATTTTCCTTGCTTCAATGCGCTCGAGATTAACGTCTTTTTCGAAGATTGAACGTACCCCTCGAACAATACCTGACCAGGTTCCACTGAACTCAAGTTTTCCGTAGAACCTTGCATGGCTGATGTTGAGGGCCGGTCGTGGGCCTTCATTCACGAAATGAGCGACCAACTGGGCGCGCCCGCGTATGCATGTTCGAACCAAGCTCACTGGGCCGCGGCACGTCCCGCTGATTAAGAGGTCGCCTTGAACTTTGGCTCTATCAAGTAGGACATCTCCGTCGATATCGACTCCAGTTAGATAGAGGTTACCTTGGATCTCTCGTGATCGGAGATCGATACTAAATTTGGAATGCAATTGACCTTGAAGCGTGACGCTCTCACCAACTAGTACAGGACGAAAGATGCCGCCATGCGTCGTAGTCGTTTCCAACAGTGTGATGTCCTTAGCGAATGTCGTAGCTTCGAAGAGAACGTCGCGCATAAATCGGCATTTCTTGAATGTGACCTTGCCTGCGAAGACCGTATTGGTCAGATCCAAGCCATTCTCAAATTGTACGTTTTCGAAGTGAATATCTCCGGCGATTTCCGCACCGCAGATGAAGTCACGTGCGTCCAATAGAACGTCTCGTAGGATCAGTCGCCCCGGTATTCGCAGACCTCTGATGTGACTGGTTAGCCTTCCGCCGTAGTGGACGATGTCCGATCGCTCGTTGATGTGAAGCTTGGATTGACTCTCATGCCATACCTTCAGTTGATCTGGAGTCCACGTGAAGAGTGAGGCCAAATCGGTTTGCGGCATTCCGCGTTCCACGCTTTAGTTGAATGGTCGTAAGGCACTCAAACGAATTTCGGCGGCGCCTGGAATCCTTGATACTCCCGCTCGAGCGCCTGAGCGAAGGCGATCGTGACCCAGTCGCCGTATTGTGGGCCGACGATCTGCACGCCGACCGGCAAACCCTGCGGCGAAAGCCCGATGGGGGCCACGGTCGAGGGCAGATAGGAGATCCCGGTCAGCCCCGCCCAGAAGAAGAGCGCATTCATCGGCCGCTTCTTGCCATTGATGGCGACCTGCCGCTGGTTCATCGGCCCGTGATCATGGGGAAAGGCGACGGTCGGCGCGGTCGGGCAAAGCAAGACATCGTAGTCCTCGAAGAAGCGCGCCCAGCGGCGGCGCATCTGATGGCGCTGCTCGTTCAGCACCAGCCAATCCTTGTGATGCAGCACCTGGCCGCGGATGATCGCGGCCGTGAGGCTGTCGTCTTTTGGGTCGAGCTTTTGGGCCGCTTCGAGATTGCGCTTGAAATCCGCCGCCGGTTGGCGGGCGGAGAGTGCCGCGATCATCATCGTGACGAAGACCGACAGGCATCGTCCCATGTCGATGTCGGGCCGCGCCTCTCTGACCTTGACCCGGCTCTTGGCGAGGAAGCCGAGGAGATCCTGCAGCCGATCGCCGACCGCGGCATCGACCTCGGCAACCGGGTCGCTCTCCATCACCGCCACGCGGAAGTCGCGAAGCCGGCGCTTCGCCGGGCGCGCCGGGACCAGGCGATAGCCGCCGCCGGCGAACTCCTCCGGACCGGCCATGATTTCGAGCGCGATCGCCAGATCCTCCGCACTCCGCGCCATGGGACCGATCACGGATATGTCGGCCGATGCCGCCCAGTCGCCGAGCGCGTGGCCGCGGTTGGGGCAGAGCCCGAAGGTCGGCTTGTGTCCGTAGACGCCGCAGAAATGCGCCGGCACGCGGATCGAGCCGCCGATGTCGCTGCCGATCTCGAGTCCGGTCAAGCCCGCCGCCAGCGCCGCCGCCGCCCCGCCCGAGGAGCCGCCCGGCGTGCACGCGAGATCCCAAGGATTGCTCGTGGTGCCGTAGATCTCGTTGTAGCTCTGCCAATCGGCGAGCCAGATCGGCACGTTGGTCTTGCCGAAGACGACGGCACCCGCGGCGATGAAGCGGTCCACCGCCAGCGCGTTCCACGGGAGCCGATTGTCTTTGAACTCCGGCACGCCCCAGTTCGTCGGCATGCTGCCGGCGGCGAAGGAATCTTTCACCGTCATCGGCACGCCGTGCAACGGCCCCCAGATTTCGCCCTTGGCCAGCGCCCGGTCGGCGGCCTTGGCCCGCTTGCGCGCGGCCCTGAGGTCGGTCGCGACCACGGCATTGACCGCTTTGTTGTGGCGCTCCAGCCGCCGCCAATAATGCTCGAGCAGCTCGAGCGATCCGAGCTTGCGGCGGCGAATGGCGGCAGCGAGCTTTTTTGCCGACCAGAAAGCGATATCGCTCATGGAGTCTTCTCGTATCCGTGGGAACATGCGTGAGGCTGCGGACAATGCGTATAGGATCCCCGTGGACGATGGCAGATCATTGAGATCCTTAGAGCGCGCCGGCCGCTCATGCTGAGACTGCTCGGGCGCAATCCGGGTTTTGCGATCTTCGTCGCGCCGCTCAGTAATGGAACTCGGCGATGGCGACCTGCCCCGCCGCCGGCGACTCGGCTCGGACGGTCATGTGCTCGCTGTTGAACACCACCGCCACCGGCTTGCCCGCCTGGGCGAAGCTCATGCTGGCGATCGAGGTTCCCGGCACGCCGGGATTGACCCCGTCGGGCACCTTGCCGTCGATGGTGAAGGTGTCGCGGCCCTCTCCGAAATAGCCCCTGGGACGACTGATGGTGACGGTGGCGGCGGCGTCCTTCAGCTTCGGGTCGATCGGCTTCAGGTGCAAATGCACAGTGCGGCTGGAGCGAGGGAAGGGTGTCCGATAGACGTGTTGGGTCGGGTAGCCCGGAGCGTCGACGACGAACTCGTAATAGGCATCGGGCTTGGCCGCAAACGGGCCCCAGCGTCCGTCGAATCCGGTGATGGCGCGATGCGCCGCCGCTCCCTCTCTGGCGCCGGTCGCGGGATCGACCGAGAAGACCTCGACGCTGGCGCCCGGCACCGGCAGGTTGGTGGAGGCGCCATTGGCAAAGCCGGCCACCATGCCGTCGAGGCTGGGTGCGGGCGAGGGTGCGATGTCGGTGGTCGCCGGCTTCCGGCCGAGGACCGCCTCGTACATGACCGCGAAGGCTCGGGCATGGAAGGCCACCTCGCGATGGTCGAGCCCGGGAAGCACGATGTTCTCCGCGCCGGCGAGCGCGGGCGCATCATAGTCGACGCCGGTCGGCTGGCCCGGCCTGCCGATGAACTCGCCGGTCGGCTGGGCGTATTTGTCGGATTTGTCGCTGCGCATGGTGACGAAGCGCACACCTGGATACACCTCGCCATCGGCGTTGAGCCTGGTCATGAAGGTGCCGCCGCCATTGAACTCGCTGTTCGGGCTGGTGGTCGCGACATAGACGCCGTGATTAACCCCGCCGCCCAGAATCACCAGCGCCACATGGGTGTGGCCGCCGCCGAACTTGACGTAGTTGCGGATGGTATTCGCACCCCGCGAGTTGCCGACGAGAACCACCTTGTCGCGGCCGGTTTGGATCAGCACCCGGGTGACGGCGGCGGCGAGCTGGGCTGCCTGATCGGCGCTGGTCGAGCGGTTCTCCTCGCTCTTGGTGTCGTCGCCGGGCGCCTGCGGTGCCGCCATGTCGACGGCGATCAGCAGGCTGGGATCGTAGCCGTTGGATTCGAAACGCCAGATCGTCGTATGCCACAGCCCGGCATTGTCGCCATTGCCATGGACGAAGACGATCGGCAGCGCCGGAGAGCCGCTCTGAGCCAGCGCACCCGGCGCCAGGACGAGGCCGAGGCCGACGACGATGCGCCGCAAGATCGCGATCATTGGCGTTTTCCCTTTCTGTCAGCTCGTGTCCTGATCGAGACGTTCGTCAGATAAGGCGGCACCTGCACATCGATCGTGCGTCCTTCGACAAGCTCAGGATGAGCGGAATTGCGCGTTGCGGAAAGACCGGCGTGGCAGAAAGAACAACCTCATCCTGAGCTCGTCGAAGGACGCACGGCAGCGGTCCAAGACTCCATCGTGCACTGACGAACTTCTCGATCGGAACGCTTGTGGATTCACAGTCTATTCCGCCGCCTCGGCGGTGGCACTCTCCGGCCGCCAGATCAGGATCGGCTTGCGCGCCGCCGCGGTCTCGTCCAGGCGGCGACGCGGCGTCAGCCTGGGTGCTGCGTGGAAATACGCGGCGTCGCCCGCTTTGGCGCGGCGCGCCAGAGCCCGCATGGTCTCGATGAACTGGTCGATGGACTCTTTGCTCTCGGTCTCGGTCGGCTCGACCAGCATGGCGCCGTGCACGATCAGCGGGAAATAGACGGTCATCGGGTGATAGCCCTCGTCGATGAGGGCCTTGGCGAAGTCGAGGGTGCTGACGCCGGTATCCTTGAGGAAGCGATCGTCAAACAAGGCCTCGTGCATGCAGGTGCCGGGGAAGGCCGGCGTCATCTCGTCCTTGAGCCGGGACAGCACATAGTTGGCGTTCAGCACGGCATCGCCCGCGACCTGCGCCAAGCCGTCGGAGCCGTGGCTCATCATGTAGGTGAGCGCGCGTACGAACATGCCCATCTGCCCGTGGAAGGCCTTGAGCCGTCCCAGCGACTTCGCACCCGCACCGCCTCTGGACGGGAATTCGATGAGCTCGAAGCCCTTGGGCCCATGCACCAGGAGCGGCAAGGGCGCGTAGGGGGCGAGGGCCTCGGAGAGCACCACCGGCCCGCTGCCCGGCCCGCCGCCGCCATGGGGCGTGGAGAACGTCTTGTGCAGGTTGATGTGCATGGCATCGATGCCGAGATCGCCGGGCCTGACCCGCCCGACGATGGCGTTGAAGTTGGCGCCGTCGCAGTAGAGATAGCCGCCGGCGGCATGCACGGAATCGGCGAGCTCGCCGATCTCGCCCTCGAAGAGACCGCAGGTGTTGGGGTTGGTCACCATGACCGCGGCCACGTCGGGCCCGAGCCGGGAGCGGAAGGCGGCCAGATCGACACGCCCCCTCGCGTCCGCCGGCACCGCCTCGACCGTATAGCCGGCCGCAGCCGCGGTGGCAGGGTTGGTGCCATGGGCCGATTCCGGCACCAGCACCCGGCCGCGCTTCTCCTTCCGCGCATCATGGGCGGCGCGGATCGCCAGCATGCCGCAGAGCTCGCCATGGGCGCCCGCCGCCGGCGAGAGGGCGACGGCCGGCATGCCGGTCAAGGTCTTCAGCCAGTGGGCCAGCCGGTCGATGAGCTCGAAGGCACCCTGAACGGTGGAGATCGGCTGCATGGGATGGATGTCGCTGAAGCCCGGCAGCCGCACCATCTTCTCATTCAGCCTGGGATTGTGCTTCATCGTGCAGGATCCCAAGGGATAAATCCCGGCATCGATGGCGTAGTTCTTCTGGCTGAGCCTGGTGAAGTGGCGGATCACCTGCGGTTCGGAAAGGCCTGGAAGCCCGATCGGCTTCCGGCGCGCGAGTCCGCCCAGGCGATCGGCCAGATCCGGCGGCGGCGGCAGGTCAACCCCAGTGCGTCCCGCCTGGCCCTGCTCGAAGATGAGCGGCTCCTCATGGCTCAAGCCGCGATGGCCGGCACCGGGCGCTTGCGTGCCCGCCGCCTGGGCGAAGCCGCCCTGGGTGACGCTGGCGGTCACCGCCTTGTTCCAGTCGCTCATCTGACGGCCTCCGCGAAGGCACCGGAAAGTGCCTCCATGTCGCTCTCGGTGGTGGTCTCGGTCGCCGCCACGATCAGGAGATCGGCGAGGTCCTTCTGGCGCGGATAGAACCGGCTCACCGGCACGCCGGCGAGGATGCGCTTCTTCGCCAGGCGCTCGACCACGCGGGCGGCCGGCTTCGCCAGCTTCACCGTGAACTCGTTGAAGAAGGCCGGGTTCAAGACGCTCACGCCGGGAACGCGACCGAGCTTGTCGGCGAGCCGCATAGCGGCCGCGTGGTTGAGGGCTGCCAGCCGGGTGAATCCGGCATCGCCGAGGAGCGCCATATGGATGGTGAAGGCGAGCGCGCAGAGGCCGGAATTGGTGCAGATGTTGCTCGTCGCCTTCTCGCGGCGGATATGCTGCTCGCGCGTCGACAAGGTCAGCACCCAGCCGCGCCTGCCGTCGACGTCGTGGGTCTGGCCGACGAGACGCCCCGGCATCTGGCGCACGTATTTTTCGCGCGACGCGAACAGGCCGACATAGGGGCCGCCGAAGGTGAGGCCGTTGCCGATCGACTGGCCCTCGCCGACGACGATGTCGGCACCCATGGCGCCCGGCGATTCCAAGGCGCCCAAGGCGACGATCTCGGTCACCACGACGATGAGCAAGGCGCCTTTGGCATGCGCCGCTTCGGCGATCGGCGTGAGGTCGCCGATGCGGCCGAAGACGCTGGGATACTGGACGACCACCGCGGAGACGTCATCGCCGAGCGAATTTACGATGTCTTCCGTGCCGTGCGGGTCGGGGGCCAAGAGCTCGGCTTTGAAGCCGGCAAATTTCGCGTGGGTGGCGACGACCTGGCGATACATCGGATGGAGCCCGCCGGAGAGGACCGCGCGGCGGCGGCGGGTGATCCGGTTCGCCATCAGCACGGCTTCGGCGGTCGCGGTCGAGCCGTCATACATGGAGGCGTTCGCCACCTCCATGCCGGTGATCAGCGCCACTTGGGTCTGGAATTCGAAGAGATATTGCAAGGTGCCCTGGGCCACTTCGGGCTGATAGGGCGTGTAGGAGGTGAGGAACTCGCCCCGCTGGATCAGGTGGTCGACGGCGGCGGGCACGTGGTGGCGATAGGCGCCGGCGCCGATGAAGCTGGGGCAGGAGCCGGCGGCGAGGTTCTTGGCCGCGATGGCGGAGAGCAGGCGCTCGACCTCGATCTCGCCCAGATGCGCCGGCAGATCCACCGGGCCTTTGAGCCGGGCCTGCTCCGGCACGTCCTTGAAGAGCGTGTCGACCGATGGCACGCCGATGGCGGCCAGCATCTGGCGGCGGTCGTTCGGCGTCAGCGGCAGGTAGCGCATCAGGGCTGCTCGCCGAGAAATTTCTGATAGGCCGCTTCATCCATGAGCTCATCGAGCTCGGCCGGCTTGGCGAGCTTGATCTTGCAGAACCAGCCGGTGCCGGTCGGGTCCTCGTTCACCGTGGCTGGTGTCTCGGCGAGCTTGGCGTTCACCTCCACCACCTCGCCGGTCACCGGCGCATAGACCTCGCTTGCCGCTTTGACCGACTCGACGGTGGCGCATTCGCCGCCCTTCGTCACCTTCTTGCCCTTGGCCGGCAGCTCCACATAGACCACGTCGCCCAGCTGCTCCTGGGCGTAGCTCGAGATCCCGATGGTGCCGACACCGTTCTCGACCCGGACCCATTCATGGTCCCTGCTGTATTTGAGCTCGCTCATCAGTCCTTCTCCCTGTTCAGCATCATCGGCCGCGCCGGTAGCGGTGCGGCACGAACGGCAGATCGGCCACCCGTGCCGGCCGCTTGGTGCCGCGCACCTCGGCGAAGATCTGGGTGCCGGTTTTCGCTTGGCTCATGGCGACATAGCCCATCGCGATGGGACCGCCGAGGCTGGGTCCGAACCCGCCCGAGGTGATTTCGCCGATGGTCTTCGCCTCGGCATCGGTCAGGCTGGTATGGGCGCGGGCCGGGGCCTTGTCCTTCGGCCGGATGCCGACGCGCCGCCGCGCCGTACCTTCGGCAAGCTGCCGCTTGACGATCGCCGCTCCGGGAAAGCCGCCTTCCTCCCGCCGCCGCTTGCCGATGGCCCAGGCGAGATCGGCTTCGATCGGCGTGGTGGTGGGATCGATGTCTTGGCCGTGCAGGCAGAGCCCGGCCTCCAGACGCAGCGAATCCCGGGCGCCCAAGCCGACCGGCTTCACACTCGGATCCTCCAAGAGCTGACGCGCCAGCGCTTCCGCATGCCTGCCGGCAACCGAGATCTCGAAGCCGTCCTCGCCGGTGTAGCCGGAGCGGGTGACGAAGCAGGGAAAGCCGCCGACCGCGACCGCAGCGCCGGACAGGAAGACGAGCTTGACCGCATCGGGCGACAGCTTCGCCATCGCCTTCTCCGCCCCCGGGCCTTGCAGGGCCAAGAGTGCCTGATCCTCCAGATAGTCGATGCCGACGCCCTTGAGATGCCGGCGCATATGGGCGAGATCGGCATGCTTGTTGGCGGCATTGACGACCATGAAGAGATGGTCGCCGGCATTGGTCACCATCAAATCGTCGAGGATGCCGGCCTGCTCGTCGAGGAAGAAGCTGTAGCGCATGCGGCCCAAGGCCAGCGCCTTGAGCTCGCCCGGCACCAGCCGCTCCAAGGCCGGCACGCGCTCGGCGCCGGTCAATTTCACCTGGCCCATATGGGAGACGTCGAAAAGGCCGGCCGCTTCGCGGGTGTGCAGATGCTCGGCCAGGATCCCGGCGGGGTATTGCACCGGCATGTCGTAGCCGGCGAAGGGCACCATCTTGGCGCCGAGCTCGCGATGGAGCGCGTTCAACGGCGTCTTGGCGAGGGACTGATCGGCCATGGTCTTGAGCGAACTCCGGGCTCGGCGCGGCACCGGAGAAATTCCGGCGCCAACGCCCCCTCTGTCGCTCAAACCTGAAAGATTGGCCCCAAGGGCAGGGAATCGCCCTTCGGGTTTACCTCTTCGGTGAGGCGGGTGGTGCCCGCCTGCTTTCCAGAGTGTCCTCCCCCCACGGTCCTGGGACCTGAGAGTTTCCGGGGCGGTTGCTCCTTCGGCGCCGGCCTAAGCCAAGGGGCTCGGCCGATCTCTCCCGCGGGGATCAATGGACCGCGCCAAGGTGAGCGCCGGCCCGATAAAAGTCAACATGAGGCGACGGCGGAACAATGCTTCCGTTTGGTAACTGAGTAATATTCCGTCATGGCCGGGCTTGACCCGGCCATCCACGTCGTGTCTTGCGATCGCGATGTTGCTCGCCGAGACTTCGTCCGTGAAAGGCGGATGGGTCTACATCATCACCAACCGGCCAAACGGGACGCTCTCTGTGGGTGTCACCAGTGATTTGGCTCGCCGTGCCTGGGAACATCGGGAAGGCGTGGCAGACGGCTTCAGCAAGCGGTGTGGCCTCAAGCGACTCGTCTATGTCGAACGCCACGACGATATCGGGGTTGCCATCCAACGAGAGAAGACCATGAAACATTGGCCTCGCGCATGGAAGGTCCGGCTGATCCTGGCCGAAAATCCCCGATGGGACGACCTATACGATCGGCTTGCGTCATGACGTGGATGGCCGGGACAAGCCCGGCCATGACGATAAGAATGATATTTCAGCCTGCATCAAACTGCGGATCTCAGCCGTATCGGAGGATTGTCGATCACAGATACCTCGCCCACAGATACACATGGGCGATGGCGACGCTGATCAGCATCAGCCAGAAGGCGTGCTTGGTGTAGGTCCAGAAGCCGAATTCGATGCCGTTGCGCTCGGCGATACCGGCGACGGTCAGATTGGCCGACGCGCCGATGAGGGTGCCGTTGCCGCCGAGGCAGGCGCCCAAGGAGAGCGCCCACCACAACGGCTCGAGCTTGTCGGCGCCGCCGAAGCCGGGCCCTAGCGCCTTGATCAGCGGAATCATCGTCGCCACGAAGGGAATGTTGTCGACGATGGCGGAGAGGAAGGCCGACGCCCAGAGAATGATGTAGGCGGTGAGCGCGAAGCTGCCGCCGGTCGCCCGGACGAGCCGGTCGGCGAGCCAAGCCAAGACCCCCGTCACCTCGAGCCCGTGCACCACGATGAAGAGGCCGACGAAGAAGAAGATCGTGATCCAGTCGATCTCGTTGTAGGTCTCGGTCACCCGCCGGCTCTGCTTCTCCTTCTCGCCGTGGTGCTCGATGTTGTGGAGCACCATGAGGGCGGCTGCACCCAGGAGCGCGATGGTGCCCGGCTCGAGCGCGAGCTGGCGCGCCAGCACGAAGGCGATCATCACCATGCCGATGACGATGAGCGATGCCCACAGCAGCGGCCAGTCGGTGATGGTGGCGCGCTCGTCCATGGCCATGACGCGGGCGCGCGCCTCGGCCGTCGCGTGCATGGATCGGCCCCAGACGAGGTGGGTCGCCAGCGCCTGGACCGCCATGACGACGAGGATGACCGGGGTCAAGTGCAGCACGAACTCGTTGAACGACAGGCCGGCGGCCGAGCCGATGATGATGTTGGGCGGGTCGCCGATGAGGGTGGCGGTGCCGCCGATGTTGGAGGCGAAGACCTCGGCGAAGAGGAAGGGATAGGGTGGGGCGCCCAGCTCGCGGGCGACCACGAGCGTGACGGGCGCGATCAGCAGCACGGTAGTCACATTGTCGAGGAAAGCCGACAGCACCGCCGTCGTCACCGACAGCATCAGCAGCATGACCCAGGGCTCGGCCCGGCCCTTCTTCGCCGACCACACCGCCAGATACTCGAACATGCCCGAGCGGCGCGAGATCGAGACCAGGATCATCATGCCGGTCAACAGCGCGATGGTGTTGAAGTCGACGCCCTTGACCGCTTCCTTCTGATCCAAGACGCCGACGGCGATCATCAGCCCGGCGCCCAAGAGCGCCACGATCGAGCGGTTCATCCGCTCGGTCACGATGAGAACATAGGTCGCAACGAGAATGGCGGTCGCGATCCACACCTGGCTCACAGGGCTGTCCCTTTCGGTATAATTCTCAGCGGCCCTGCGTGCGATGCTGGTATTGGAGCTGCGCCTCGGTCAGCTGGAAGCCGAACAGCACGGAGTAGCCCGGACCCTTGAGGCGCTCGGAGAGCGGGATGCGCTGGCGCAGATCCTCGCTCAACAGCACGCGGGCCTGCTTGCCCTTGAATTCCGCCTCGGTATCGAAGGCCTCTTTCTGCAGGACCTGTCCATCGGGATCGAGGACCGCGGCGAAGTATTGCACGCGCGCCTTGCCGTCGCGGTCGGCCAGGCCTTGGAACGCCTGAATCTGCACGGTGATCTCGATGGTGACGCCGGTCTTGTCATAGGTGCAGCTCGCCGCCAGGCCGGCAAAGGCGAACTCGTAGCGCCGGTCGGTCACGTCGCGGCCGGTACCCTCGCGGAACTCGGTCAGGCGCGACAGATCCTGTAGCACGGCCACCCGGGGACAGGCCGTCGGCGCTTCCTTCTTGCTGCTGCTGCTGCAGGCCGCAAGCAGGAGGACCAGAAGGACGAGCAGCGGGGAGAGATGCCGCACCGATGGCCTAAAGCGACTTGTGCGTGCCGTCGCAGAAAGGTTGCGTCTTCGTCGCCTTGCAACCGCAGAAGTAAAGGGTCTTTGCCGCATCCGCCGGGTACATCAATGGTTCCAGGCCGGTACCCTTGTGGCTGCCGTCGCAGAAGGGCTGTTTGGCCGAGCGACCGCAGCGGCACCACCAATACTGCTTTCCGGCGTCGACGTTGACTGCATAGGGCGCCTTCTGTGCCGGTATCGGATCTGCCATATCTCTCTTCCTTCGCACGTTTGGGTGTACTAGGGTCCCGGCGAATCCCGGGGCATTGCCACCATGCCCGCCAATCCCGCTCGGGGGTCGGTTCCCGAGAGCCGGCTCGAGGCTGGCGGGCGGCGGCGACTGTAGAGAACGGCCGCGGCGGAGACAAGGGCGCCCGCTTGGCCGCTAGTGTGATGATTCCGAAGTTCGTCGGCGAACTTCGGAATCATCACACTAGATTCAACGGGACACTAGGGAGCAATGAGCTTGAGCGAAGCCTCACCGTCGCTGACTGTGCTGTTGGCCGCGCCGCGCGGCTTTTGCGCCGGCGTCGATCGGGCGATCCAGATCGTGGAAGAGACCTTGAAGCGCTTCGGCTCGCCGGTCTATGTGCGCCACGAGATCGTGCACAACCGGTTCGTGGTCGAGGGGCTGGAAGCCAAGGGTGCCGTCTTCGTCGAGGAGCTGGACCAGGTCCCGGACGGGGCGCCGGTGGTGTTCTCCGCCCATGGCGTGCCCAAGACCGTGCCGGAAGAGGCGCGTCGCCGCGGCCTGGTGCAGATGGATGCGACCTGTCCGCTGGTCAGCAAGGTGCACCACGAGGCCGAGCGGCAGCATGCCGAGGGAAGGCAGATCGTGCTCATCGGCCATGCCGGGCACCCGGAAGTCATCGGCACCATGGGGCAGCTGCCGCCGGGTGCGGTCCTGCTCGTGGAAAATCGCGAGCAGGCCGAGGCGCTCCAGCTCGAGCCGCCGTTCCGGCTCGCCTACATCACCCAGACGACGCTGTCGGTCGACGAGGCCGCCAGCATCGTCGCCATCTTGAAGCGCCGATTTCCCGCGATCGTCGGCCCGCGCAAGGAGGACATCTGCTACGCCACGACCAACCGGCAGCGTGCGGTCAAGGAGCTGGCGCCCAGGGTCGACGCGGTCCTGGTGATCGGCGCGCCGAACTCCTCCAATTCGCGCCGCCTGGTCGAGGTCGCCCGCAGCGCCGGCTGCCCCAAGGCGCAGCTTCTGCCGCGGGCGAGCGCGCTCGACTGGGCCTGGCTCGACGGCGTCACCCGCCTCGCCATCACCGCCGGCGCCTCGGCGCCTGAGGCCCTGGTGCAGGAGCTGGTGAGCCTGCTCCGCCAACGCTTCCAGGTGAGCATCGAGGAGGTGGCGGTGACCGCGGAAGACGTCTTCTTCAAGCTCCCCCGCGCGCTTGCCTCGTGAGACTCGACCTCGGACATCTATGAGACGCAAACCCTCACCCGCCGCGCTGCGCTCGGCACCCTCTCCCGCGATGCGGGCGAGGGGCTACGAAAGCGCGGCGCAAGAACCCCTCTCCTGCATCGCGGGAGAGGGAGGGACCCACGCGCATGCGTGGGAGGGTGAGGGCACGCGCCCGCGGTTCCGCGTTCGCTAACCCCGACGATGGCCGTCTATACCGCCGTCGCCGACGACGAGGTCGCCGAGTTCGTCGCTGCCTATGACATCGGCACGCCGGTCAGCTTCGCCGGCATCGCCGAGGGCGTGGAGAACTCCAATTTCCTGCTGCGCACGACGACCAGCAGCTACATCCTGACCCTCTACGAAAAGCGCGTCGCCCTCGGCGACCTGCCGTTCTTCCTCGGATTGATGGAGCATTTGGCCTCCCGCGGCGTCGCCTGTCCGACGCCGCTGCATGCCGGCGACGGCAAAGCCTTGCGCGAGCTGAACGGCCGTCCAGCCGCGGTCGTGACCTTCCTCGAAGGGCTGTGGCCCCGCCGCATCCTGCCCGTCCACTCAACCGCGGTCGGAAAAGCGCTGGCGGAGCTGCATCGCGCCGGCGCCGATTTCTCCATGCGGCGCCCGAACGACCTATCGGTCGCCGGCTGGCGGCGCCTCTTTGCCGCCACGGCGGGGAGTGCCGACGCGGTCAAGCCTGGTCTCGGCCAATATCTCGCCCGCGAGCTGGCTCACCTCGAAGACGCCTGGCCGTCTTGTCTCCCGGAGGGCGTCATTCATGCCGATCTCTTCCCCGACAACGTGTTCTTTCTCGGCGAGCGGCTCTCCGGCCTCATCGATTTCTACTTTGCCTGCACCGACTTTCTCGCTTACGACCTCGCCGTCTGCCTGAATGCCTGGTGCTTCGAGCCGGACTGGAGCTTCAATGTGACCAAGGCCCGGCTGATGGTCGGCGCCTACCAGAAGGAGCGGCCGCTCGCCGCCGACGAGCTGGCCGCACTGCCGCTCTTGTGCCGCGGCTCGGCGCTGCGCTTCCTGTTGACCCGGCTCTACGACTGGCTCAATCACCCGGACGGCGCCTTGGTCAAGCCCAAGGACCCGCTCGAATACGTGGCCAAGCTCCGCTTCCATCAGGGTGTCTCGAGCCCCGCCGGCTACGGCCTCGACGGCCCGCCATGAGCGAGGCCCCATGAGCGAGCTAGAGGGCGGCGGCGAGGACTTGGTGGAGATCTATGCCGACGGTGCCTGCAGCGGCAATCCCGGTCCCGGCGGCTGGGCGGCGATGCTGCGCTATCGCGGCGTGGAGAAGGAGCTCTCCGGCGGCGAGCCCATGACCACCAACAACCGTATGGAGCTGATGGCGGCGATCCGCGCCTTGGAGAGCTTGACCCGTCCGGTCCCGGCGCGCGTCCACACCGACTCGACCTACGTCAAGGACGGCATCACCCGCTGGATTCACGGCTGGAAGAAGAATGGCTGGCGCACAGCCGACAAGCAGCCGGTGAAGAACGTCGATCTGTGGCAGCGCCTGGATCAGGCCTTGGCCGGGCACAGGGTGGAATGGGAGTGGGTCAAGGGCCATTCCGGCCATCCCGAGAACGAGCGGGTCGACAAGCTGGCGCGGGCCGCGATTCCGAGGGCCGAGGCGGCTAACCCGGAAGGCTGAGCGGAACCACCGTCGCGGCGCTGGTCTCCTGCATCTGCGGGAAATGCCCTTGCATGGCCTCGATGCGGGCGAGCCAGCGCCGCACCGCGTCGAAGCCGGTCAAGTCGAAGCCGCCTTCGTGGCAATTATGCGTGTAGGCGTAGAGCGCGATGTCGGCGATCGAAATGCCGCCCTCGACGAACCAGTCCTGCCGAGCCAAGTGCTGGTTCATGACCGAGAGCGCGTGCATGCCTCTCGCGTGGTTCTCGGCCAAGCGCCGGGCCTCCGCCGGATCGGCCGCCATGAAGCGGCGGATGTAGCGATTGACCGCGATCGCCGGCTCGTGGCTGTACTGCTCGAAGAACATCCAGCGCAGCGTTTCGGTCTGCAGCCAGGGATCCTCCGGCCAGAAGCCGGTGCCGCGGGCGAAATAGAATAGGATGGCGCCGGACTCCGACAGCATGCGGCCATCGTCGAGCCTGACCGCCGGCACCTTGCCGATGGGATTGAGGCGCCGGAATTCCGGCGTGCGCGGCCCGCCGCTCACCTGGTTGACCTCGACGCGGGCATGCTCGATGCCGAGATAGCCCCAAAGCAGCCGGACCTTGTAGACGTTGCCCGATTCCAGATTGCCGTAGAGCGTCAGCATCCCGGACCTCCAATGCTGCCGGCGAAGTCGACGCGACAGGCTTGGCCTGAGGCCAACGCCGCCTCGAAGACGCATGCCGCCGCCGCGACATCCTGCAACGCGGTCCCGGTCGAGTCGAATATGGCGATCTCTCCGGGCCGGCGGCGGCCGGGCTTGCGGCCGGCGACGATCGCCGCCAGCTCCCCATGCACGTCCGCCGCGCGCATGGCTCCGGCCTGGATCGCGTGCCTGAGATCGCCGCCCTCCATGCACTGCTCGAGGTGATCGACGACCACGGTCGAAGCCGCCATCAGGTCGGGCGCCAACTCCTGCTTTTCCGGGTTGTCGGCGCCGACCGCGGCGATGAATGCGCCAGGCCGAACATCGGCCAAGCCCAAGAGCGCCGCCCTGGCCGGCGTGCAGGTCACGCACACATCGGCGCATCTGGTCGCGCGGGCGATCGTGGCCTCGACGCGGATCTCGATTCCGAGCTCGGCTGCGAGCTCGTCCGCGAAGGCGGCGGCGACTTTGGGATCGCGGTCGACCACCAAGGCGAGCTCCAGCGGCAGTACCTCTTTCAGCGCCCGGAGCTGGTGGCGCCCCTGCACGCCGCAGCCGATGATGGCGACGACCTCGGCGTCGGGCAGCGCCAGGTGCATCGCCGCCACTGCCGTCATCGCCGCGGTGCGCTTGGCGGTGATCTCGATCGAATCCAGCACGGCCAGCAAGCGTCCGTTGCCGCCGTCGAAGAGGCCGATCATGCCCTGGATCGTCGGCAGGCCGAAACGGTCGGGATTGGTCGGGAAGTTGGCGTTGATCTTGGCCGCGACATAGAGGCGGTGCAGCCTGAGCCCGCCGGCCTTCACATGGAAGCTGCCGGCATCGGCATGGAGGCCGAGCACGGCGGGGCCGATGGCACGGCCCTTGTCTTGCTCGATCAATGACGCTTTGACGACCCGGATGCAGGAACCGATATCGAGAAGCCGCGCCACATCGGCCTGGCCGAAGATGAGCGTTCCCGTGTCACCCGAGGAGGGCGTCGTCATATCACCCGCCGTATCATCAGGTTCTGCCAGCGTCGGCGCTCCTCCCGTCCGGAAAGGTCATCATCGGCAATCCCGAGATCGCGGAGGAGATGGGGTCCCAGCGGCGGCAAAGGCTGGCGCGGGCCGAGCGTGCGTCCCGCCCGACAGCGCGCGGCGAGCCGGGCGGCGAAGCGCTGCAGCCTCGATGCCGGATCCCAGGGATGCCAATGCGGCTCCCACGAGGCCTCGCGGCACCACGCATAGAGGCAATCGACCAGCGGCAAGCCCAGGCGGAGCGCGTCCTGCTCTTCTCGCGATCGATCGAGGAGGCCGGCGAGGATGGCGCGCGCACCGGCGGCTTCCGGCACCACCGCGCCGGCGTCGTTGGCGGCGGCGCCGACCGCCCGCTCGAAGCGCCGAATGCCGGGCGCGTCCAGCCGGAACACATGCACGAAGTCGCCGAGCCTTTCCAGCTCGACGATGCCCCCCAGCCTGACGCCGGCGACGGCAAAGGGAATGGCGCCGGTGGCAGCGGCGAGCCGATCCACGTCCTCTACGGCGGCGAAGCGGAATTCGCTGGCGGTGTCGACGAAGCGCCGCACCAGCCAAGCGCAAGCGAGCGGCTCGAGAGCGAGCGGTCGCCGCGTGACCCAGATCATCGAAGCGGCTGCCCATGTAGGCGCGTCACCGCCGGCTCGGGCGCGGCGCGGCAATAGGGATTGCGATCGAGAGGTGAGGGGAGGGATTGTGCCAAGATCATACCGTTGCTCCCAGGCGAAGCGACGGCAGAACTTGGACGGTGATCGTCTTGGGATGCCGGGCGTCTGCGGGAGCCCGACTTGGGTCAGCCTACAACAGCTCGACGCCGGCAGACAACGGGATTGCCATTGGCGGGATTGCCATTTGCGCCGGTGAAAGGAGGCGGCAGCCGGCCGGAGCGAGCCGGCCGCCGCATCGAGATCACAGCACCGACAGGATGTGCTCGGCGCTGGAGACCTTGAACTCGCCCGGATTCTCCACTTCGAGCTGCTTGACGACGCCGTTCTCGATGACCATGGCATAGCGCTTGGAGCGCTTGCCCATGCCGAAGCCGGTGCCGTCCATCTCCAGGCCGACGGCGCGGGTGAAATCGCCGTTGCCGTCGGCGAGCATCACCACCTTGTCGCCGACGTTCTGGCTCTTGCCCCAGGCGTCCATGACGAAGGCGTCGTTGACCGACAGGCAGGCGATCATGTCCACACCCTTGCCCTTGAGATCGGCGGCCTTGTCGCGGAAGCCCGGCAGATGCTTGGCCGAGCATGTCGGCGTGAAGGCGCCGGGAAGCGCGAACAGCACGACCTTCTTGTTGGCGAAGAGCTCGGTGGGAATCACGTCCTTCGCGCCGTCCGATGTCATTTGTCTCAGCTTCGCCGCCGGAACCTTGTCGCCGACCTTGATCGTCATGGCACCCTCATCTTCATAATTCGTTGGGGAATGGATGACCGCGGGGGGGCGGTCCTGCGTCAAAGGGACGCGTCCCTAACATAAGCATGCGCTCCGCCGTGTCCAGCCGCTTCGGCTCGGCCGGGTTTCCCTATGCAAAACACCACGCGTCGCGGGCATCGAGGGGCCAAGATGACCTGCGGCTTCAGGCATGTAGCGTTTGCGCCGCGTTGGGCCGTTGGCGTAGGCTTTGCAAAGGGCTGTACGCAGACCTTCGGCAGGAATTCGGGGTGGGGTTCTTACGCATCGCTGGAGGACGGGCATGTTGAGCCTGGTCCTTCTCGGCGTGGCTTTGTTGCTGCTCTTGGGAGCGCTGGCGCCGTTCGTCGGTGGCGAGGCCGCTGCGCGCCGCATCGTCTACGGGGCAAGCCTCGCCATCTCGGCGGTTCTGGCAGTGCTGGCGATCGCAAGGTTGCTCGAGGGCGGACCGCCGGCGAGTGCCGTCTTGCCCATCGGCCTGCCCTGGCTCGATGCGCATTTTCGGCTGGACGAGCTGTCCGCCTATTTCCTGGTGGTGGTCAATCTGGTGGCCGCCATCGTCAGCATCTTCGCCTTCGGCTATGCCAGCCACGATGTCGAGCCGGCACGGGTCACCCCGCCCTATCCGGTGTTCCTCGCCGGCTGCAATCTCGTGCTCATCGCCGACGACGCCTTCATGTTCCTGTTGTCCTGGGAGTTCATGTCGCTGTCGTCGTGGCTCCTGGTCATGGCCAACCATCGCCAGCCGGAAACCCGCCGCGCCGCCTTCGTCTACCTGGTGATGGCGGCCTTCGGCACGCTCATGCTGCTGTTTGCCTTCGGCGTGCTCGCCGGACCGGCCGGCGACTACGATTTCGATTCCATGCGCGAGGCCAAAGTTAAGCCGCTGCTCGCCTCGGCCGCCTTCGTGCTGGTGCTGCTCGGCACCGGCTCCAAGGCCGGGCTGGTGCCGTTGCATGTCTGGCTGCCGCTGGCGCACCCGGCCGCACCCTCGCATGTCTCGGCCCTGATGAGCGGCGTCATGACCAAGGTGGCGCTCTACGGCATGATCCGCGTGCTCTTCGATCTCCTGGGTGAGCCGGCCTGGTGGTGGGGCGGGCTGGTGCTGCTGCTGGGTGCGGTCAGCGCCGTCATCGGCGTGCTCTATGCGCTGCTGCAGCGCGACCTGAAGGTGATGCTCGCCTACAGCACGGTCGAGAATGTCGGCATCATCGTGCTCGGCATCGGGCTTGCGCTCGCCTTCAAGGCGAGCCGTCTGCCCGATCTGGCGGCGCTGGCGCTAGTGGCCGCACTCCTGCACGTGATGAACCACGCCCTCTTCAAAAGCCTGTTGTTTTGCGGCGCGGGCGCAGTGCTGGTCGCGACCGGCCAGCGCGATCTGGAGAAGCTCGGCGGCCTCATCCGCCGCATGCCGCTGACGGCGCTGTTCTTCCTCGTCGGCTGCCTGGCGCTCTCCGGCCTGCCGCCCTTGAACGGCTTCGTCTCGGAATGGCTGACCTTCCAGGCGATCTTCTCCTCGACCGCGTTCTCGAACGAGCTCTTGCGCCTGGGCGTGCCGGTCGCCGGCGCGCTCTTGGCGCTCTCGGCCGCCTTGGCGGCGGCGTGCTTCATCAAGGCGTTCGGCATTGCCTTTCTCGGGCGGCCGCGGGGAGCGGCGGCGGCGGCCGCACTCGAGCCCGAGGGGGCGATGACGGCGGCCTTGGCGCTGTTCTCCTTCGCCTGCCTGGTCTTGGGTGCCTTTCCCGGCTTCGCCATCCTCATCGCCGACCCGGTGGCGCGCACGCTTTTGGGCGACGGTCTGCCGGTCAATGTCGGCGGCTTCCTCTGGCTCACTCCCTTTCCCGATGGCGCCACTTCCTATAGCGGTCTCATCGTGCTGGTGCTGGTGCTGTCGGTGCCGCTGTCGATCGTATGGCTGGTGCAGCGCCTGGGGGTTCGCCAGCAGCGGCGCTCCCACTTGTGGGATTGCGGCTTTCCCGACCCGAGCCCGGCCACCCAATACACCGCATCCAGCTTCTCGCAGCCGATCCGCCGCGTCTTCGGCACGGTCCTGTTCCGTGCGCGGGAGAGCGTCGACATGCCGCCGCCCGGCGACATGCGCCCGGCTAGGTTCGCCGTCACGCTGGTGGATCCGGCCTGGGATTGGCTGTTCCAGCCGATCGGGCGCATCGTCGGCTACGTCACCCAGCGCATCAACATCCTGCAGTTCATGACCATCAGGCGCTATCTGTCGCTGATGTTCACCGCACTCGTCATCCTGCTCCTGGTCGTGGTGGTGAACCAGTGACCGGCCTCATCTTGCAGATCGTGCAGAGCCTGTCGGTCCTGCTCGTAGCACCGCTCTTCACCGGGCTCGTGCGCAAGATCAAGGCCCGCCTCGTCGGGCGCGTCGGGCCGGCCTTGGTGCAGCCCTACCGCGACTTGGCGAGGCTCATGCGCAAGGAGGCGGTGGTGGCGGAGCATGCCTCCTGGCTGTTCCGCTCGACTCCCTATGTGGTCTTCGCGCTGGCTTGGCTGGTGGCCTCGGTGGTGCCGACGTTTGCCATCGGCCACGCGCTCGCCGGCGTCGGCGATCTCATCGCCATCGTTGCCTTGCTCGCCACCGCGCGGTTCTTCCTGGCGCTTGCCGGCATGGACATCGGCACCAGCTTCGGCGGCATCGGCGCCAGCCGCGATTTGATGATCGCCTCCTTGGCCGAGCCGGCGATGCTCATGGTGGTGTTCTCGGTGGCGCTGGTCGCCGGCTCGACGGCGCTGCCGACGATCGCCTCTTTCGTCTTGACCGACGGCATCGGTCTCGAGGTGTCGCTGGCGCTGGCGCTCATCTCCGTCGTCATGGTGGCGATCGCCGAGAACGGCCGCATCCCCATCGACAATCCCGCCACCCATCTCGAGCTCACCATGGTGCACGAGGCGATGGTGCTGGAGTATTCCGGCCGGCACCTGGCGCTGATCGAGGCGGCCGGCATGCTGAGGCTGGTGATCTACGTGTCGCTCATTGCCTGCATCTTCGCGCCCTGGGGTCTGGCGCGCGCCGAGGGAGCGGGGCTCGCCGACTACGCCGTCGGCTACGCGGTCTTCGTCCTCCATCTCGGCTTCGCCGGCCTGGCGCTCGCCGTGTTCGAGACCTCGATCGCCAAGATGCGGGTGTTCCGCGTCGGCGAATTCTTAGGTGCCGCCCTCATCCTGGCGCTGCTGGCGGTGATCTTCCGCTTCGTCTCCGACGTGTTCTGATGCCGGCAGCCGCCAATCACTTCTACTATGACGTGGCGCATCTGTTGGGCGCCTTGGTGCTGCTGTGCAGCTTCGTCCTCATCTACCAGCGCCGCCTGACCGGAATCATCAATGCCTTCACCATGCAGTCCCTGGCGCTGGCGCTGGCGGCCGCCTGGCAAGCCTTCGTCCAGGACGCCCCGCATCTCTTCGTGACCGCCGGCATAGCGCTCCTGTTCAAGACCGTGACCGTGCCGGTCGCCCTCCACTGGATCGTTCGCCGCCTGGCGATCCACGAGACGGTGGAGAACGCGCTCGGCATCGGGCTGTCGCTGCTCTCCGGGGTCGGACTGGTGGCGCTCGCCGTGCTCCTGGTGCTGCCGGTCACCGGCTCGACCGCGGCCTTGACCCGCGAGACCTTGGCGATGGCGCTGTCGATCCTGCTCCTGGGCCTCCTCATCATGATCGCCCGGCGCAATGCGATCGCCCAGGTCGTCGGCTTCATGTCCTTGGAGAACGGGCTGGTCCTGGCGGCGGTCGGCGTGAAGGGCATGCCGCTGGTGGTCGAGATGAGCGTCGCCTTCTCGCTCCTGGTCGCCTTCATCCTTTTCGGCCTGTTCTTCTTCCGCATCCGCGAGCGCTTCGACACCCTCGACCTGCAGTTCGTCGAGAGCTTCCGAGGCGAGCGCCGGTGATCTCGATCGCCCTCATCCTCGGGATTCCGCTCGCCGCCGCCTCGATGCTGGCCTTCGTGCCGCAGCACAAGATCGGCGGCTGGCTCAATACCGGTGCCTCCTTCCTGACGCTGATCGCCGGCGCCAGCCTGTTGATCGGCCGGCCCGAGCCCTCGGCCTTGGCCTTCATCGACGACTTCAACATCTATCTCGTGGTGCTGACCTCCTTCGGCGCCTTCACCGCCGCCTGGTTCAGCGCCGGCTACATCGACCACGAGGTCAAGACCGGAAGGCTGTCGCCGGCCTATCTGCGCTTCTACCACGCCATGTATCAGATGCTGAGCTTCGGCATGCTGCTGGCGCTGGTCAGCAACAACATCGGGGTGATGTGGGCGGCGATCGAGCTCGCCACGCTCACCACCGTGGTCATGGTCAGCCTCTATCGAACCCGGCCGGCGCTGGAAGCCGCGTGGAAATACTTCATCCTGGGTTCGGTCGGCATCGCGCTCGCCTTGTTCGGCACCATCCTCGTCTACTTGGCGGCGCAGACGGCAATGGGCCCCGGGCTGCAGGCCTTGTCTTGGTCGTCCCTCTACAAGGAAGCGCCCAATTTCCAGCCCGAGCTCTTGAACCTCGCCTTCGTCTTTCTGCTGGTCGGCTTCGGCACCAAGGTCGGCCTGGTGCCGCTGCATGCCTGGCTGCCCGACGCCCATGCCGAAGGTCCGACGCCGATATCGGCGGTGCTGTCGGGCCTGCTCTTGAACGTCGCCCTCTATGCGGTGGTCCGCTACAAGATGCTGCTCGCCGCCAACGGCGATGCGCTGGCCCCGGGCCCGCTGTTGATTTCCATGGGCCTCTCCTCGCTCATCGTCGCCTCGCTGATGCTCTATCGCCGGCGCGACATCAAGCGGCTCTTCGCCTATTCCTCGATCGAGCATATGGGCATCATCACCTTCGCCTTCGGCATGGGCGGCCATCTGGCGAATTTCGCCGGCCTTCTGCACATGGCGATGCACAGCCTGACCAAGTCGGCGATCTTCTATGCGGTCGGCCTCATCGCCCAAGCCAAGGGCTCGCAGCGCATCGAGGACATCAGGGGCTTGACCTCGAGCAATCCCGTCTTGGGATGGGGCTTCGTCGCCGCCGTGGCGGCGATCGCCGGCCTGCCGCCCTTCGGCCTGTTCATGAGCGAGTTCCTGCTGGTCTCCTCCACCTTCCCGCGCTCGCAATTGCTGGCGGTCGTGCTCGTCTTTGGCCTGGTGCTCGCCTTCGGCGGGCTCATGGTGCGCCTGCATCAGATCGCCTTCGGGCCCGCCGAGGGCGAGGCGAAGCCGATCACCGCCTCGCTGGTGCCGCTGTTCGCGCATCTCGTGCTGATTCTCCTGGCCGGGCTCTTTCTGCCGCGGCCGCTGGTCGCCTGGTTCCAATCGGTCGCGGACTTGCTAGGCTGAACCCAAGATGAGCGACGCAGCCGGTCTCGCCAGCGTTCTCGCCACTCTCGGCCCCGAGGATGGAACTCTGCCGTGGCCGCGCTATCGCCTGGACCGCGAGAGCTGGCGCGGCCTCATCGCTCGGCTGGCGACGGTCGACTGGTCCCTGGTGGCGCTCTGGGGCGAGGAGAAGACGGTGCAGCTGGCGCTCCGCGACGAGGTCGCCGGAACCCAGGCCCTCGCCCGCCTCGACTGTCCCGAGGGGAGCTATCCCTCGCTCGCGGCGGTGAGGCCGGGGGCCATCCGGCTCGAGCGCGCGATCCGCGATTTGCATGGTCTCGACGCCGAAGGTGCCGCCGATACCCGTCCGTGGCTCGACCATGGCAGGTGGGGAGCGATCTCGCGGCTGATCGCCGCGGCACCTTATCCGTTCCTTCCCGTCGAGGGCGAAGGGGTGCACCAGATCCCGGTCGGCCCGGTGCATGCCGGCATCATCGAGCCGGGGCATTTCCGCTTCCACGCCAATGGCGAGACCGTCGTCAGGCTGGAGGAGCGGCTGGGCTATGTGCACAAGGGCACCGAGCGGCTGATGCAGGGAAAGACCGCGCTCGAAGCCGCGCGCCTGGCCGGGCGCCTCTCCGGCGATGCCACCGTCGCCTACGCCATCGCCTTTGCCCGCGCCGTCGAGGCCGCACTCGGCGTGGAGCCGCCGCCGCGCGCGGTCTATCTCCGCGCGCTGATGGCCGAGCTCGAGCGCATCGCCAACCATTTCGGCGATTTCGGCGCCATCTGCAACGACGCCGCCTTTGGCTTCATCCAGGCGCATGCCACGGTCGCCCGCGAAGGCGTGCTGCGCGCGGCCGAGACCTGCTTCGGCCACCGCTTGATGATGGACCGGGTGGTCCCCGGCGGGGTCGCCGTCGACTTGGCGGAGGCCGCCGGCCCGCGCGTGGCGCTGCTGATGACCGAGCTCGCCGACAGCCTCGCCTATCTCATGCGCATCTACGACAACAAGCCCTCGCTGCAGGATCGCACCGTCTCGACCGGTGTGGCACTCTCGGAGCTGGTGCACCGCTTCGCCGCCGGCGGCTTCGTCGGCCGCGCCTCGGGCCGCGCCGTCGATGCCAGGAAGTCCCCGGGATACCCGCCCTACGACGATCTCGACTTCGATATTCCGACGCGCAGCGAAGGCGACGTGCACGCCCGGCTGATGATCCGCATCGAGGAGCTGAAGCAGTCCTTCCGCCTGGTCGAGCAGCTCTTGGAGCGCATGCCCCAGGGCGAGATCCGCCGCGAGCTTCCGTCCGCGGTGGGTGGGGGCGGGAGCGGCGAAGGCATCGCCGAGGTCGAGAGCTTCCGCGGCGATGTGTTCGTCTACGTCAAGCTCGACGGCGAAGGCCGCGTCATCCGCTGCCACCCCCGCGATCCCTCCTGGTTCCAATGGCCGCTCTTGGAGGCCTGCGTCGAGAACAACATCGTCGCCGACTTCCCGCTCTGCAACAAGTCGTTCAACTGCTCCTATTCCGGACACGATCTCTGATGTGGCGCCTGATTGCCAAGACGCTGGTCAAGGGTCCGTTCACCATCGCCGCGCCGCCGCCTTCCGGCGACGGCCTGGCGGAGCTGGCGAGCCGGGTCGATTCGGCGGCGCGCGCCCGCCTCGGCCGCAGCCTCGTTATCCGCGAGGTCGATGCCGGCTCCTGCAATGGCTGCGAGCTCGAGATCCATGCGCTCAATAATCCCGTCTACGATCTCGAGCGCTTCGGCATCCGCTTCGCCGCCAGCCCGCGCCATGCCGATGTGCTGATGGTGACCGGGCCGGTCACCAAGAACATGGCCGAGGCCCTGAAGCGCACCTATGACGCCACACCCAACCCGAAATGGGTGGTGGCGATCGGCGATTGCGCCTTCGATGGCGGGCTGTTCCAGGGCGGCTATGCGGTCGTCGGCGGGGTCAAGGAGGTGGTGCCGGTCGACCTCCACATCCGCGGCTGCCCGCCGACGCCGACCCAGATGCTCACCGGCCTGTTGGCGCTCCTGGAGACCGTCGAGCGCCCGCAGCCCTGAGGCAGGAGCGCCGCGTAGCCTCGGCACGGAGGCAGCCTCGTCAGCAACCGGCGCTCGTGCCATGATGCCGCCATGGGACCGCTCGCCATGCCTCGGATGCCGTCCTCCTATGCCTGGACCCTGTTGGCCGGGGCAGCACTCGGCTTCGCCTATGGCGACAAGGCCTTTCCGGACCTCGAAATGGTGATCCCGGATCCTTACTGCGACATGCTCCTGGGCGTGGGCGGCGCGCTCTTCGCCGGGCTCGCGCATGAGGTGGTGGTGCGCCTCCGCCAGCGGCTCTGAGGGGGCCTGCGAAGGCTCCTGCCGATCCCATCTCGCAGGTCCGGCCGCTCCGCGTCCGATGCCCCTTGCATGTAGCACATTTTGTACTACATTGTCGTGTCCGAGGACCATGCGATGGCCAAACAGATCAGCCTCCGCGATGCGAACCAAGGCTTTGCACGCTGCGTGCGCGCGGTCGAAGCCGGCCAGGAATTCGTGATCACCCGCAACGGCAAGCCTGTCGCTCGTCTCGTGCCGATCGCCGGGCACCGTGTTCTGACCTCGCAGCAGCAGGCTGCGCGAGCCCGCGCTCTGGCCCGAATGCGGAAGGGCTGGCCAATCGGCGCCGGCAAGCTCAACCGGGCATCCTTGCATGAGCGCTGAGCGCTTCACGCTCGATACCAACATCCTTGTCTATAGCGTCGACTCCAAAGCCGGCACCCGCCACATGCTGGCGCTCGAAATCGTGAACCTGGCGGTCGAGCGCGATTGCTGTCTCACATTGCAAGCGCTCTCGGAGTTTTACGCGGCCGTCACCCGCAAAGGGATCGTGCCGCCCATGGAGGCGGCCGCTCAGGCGGAAGACTGGCTGGAGATCTTTCCCGCCGCCGCCGCTTCGCAGACCTCGGTGAAAGCGGCCCTGGCAAGCGTCGCCTCCGGGCGGGCGTCCTACTGGGACGCACTCTTGCTGGCGACCGCCGCGGAGGCCGGCTGCACGACGATTCTGACGGAAGACCTCTCCGATGGAAGCACGTTCGACGGCGTGCGCATCCACAATCCGTTCGCGAGAAACGGCCTCTCCGGCCCTGCGCGCAGATTGCTAAGCGTCAAATAGACGCCTGCACGCCGCGGCAGAGCCAACTTGCTCGCATTGAGAGCGGCCGCCGCTCACTTCAGCAGGTCGGCGACCTTGTCGATGCCGGCTTGCACGCAGGGCTCGTCCACGCCGGGCGAGCCGGAGACGCCGGCGCCGCCGATCACGTCCTCGCCGACCTTGATCGGCAGCCCGCCGCCGATGGCAATCACGTTGGGGAGCGTTACCTGCTGGCGCACGGTCGGGTCGTTGTCGGCGAAGCGCTTGGCGTAGGCCGTGGTCGGCTGCCGGAACGTCATCGCCGTGTAGGCCTTGCGCCGTGCATTCTCCATGGTGTGCGGGCCCGAGCCGTCGCCGCGGAACGCCACCAGAGTCTCGCCGCCGCGATTCACCACCACAGCCGAGACCCTGTAGCCCTTGGCCTGGCAGCTCTCGACGGCACCCTCGGCGATCGTCTTGGCGATGGCGTAAGACAGATCCTTGCGCTCGAGGAGCTGCGCATCGGCAGCCGAGCCCATGAGCAAGGCCAGCCCGGTACTGGCGACCAACGGACCGATGCGACGCATGCTGAAGCCTCCCCTTGTTGTATCGAGTGATAAACAGCGCCGGAGGGGACCTTAATCCATAGTCCGGTCCCAGGCGATCACACCGGGCGTCGCGCCTTGAGGGCGGCGGTCAAGGTGCCGTTATCGAGATAGTCGAGCTCGCCGCCGACCGGCACGCCGTGGGCGAGGCGCGAGACGGTGAGGCCGATTCCGGCGAGCCGGTCGGCGATGTAGTGGGCGGTGGTCTGCCCCTCGACCGTGGCGTTGGTGGCGAGGATCACCTCGCGTCTGCCTGGGCCGCGGGCCCGCTCGATCAGGCGGGTGATGCCGAGGTCGTCCGGCCCGATGCCCTCCAAGGCCGACAGGGTTCCGCCCAGCACGTGGTAGAGGCCGTTGAAGGCATGCGCGCGCTCGAGCGCCCAGAGATCGGCCACGTCCTCGACTACGCAGATGATCGATTGGTCGCGCCTTCGGTCGGTGCAGATGGCGCAGGGATCGATGGTGTCGAGATTGCCGCAGGTGGAGCAGAGCTTCACCGTCTCCGCCGTCTCGGCCAGCGCTTGGGCGAGCGGCAGCATGAGCTGGTCGCGCTTGTTCAGCAGATGCAGGACCGCCCGCCGGCCGGAGCGGGGCCCGAGTCCGGGCAACTTCGCCAGAAGCTGGATCAGGCGCTCGATCGCGGTGGTGTTGGGCATAGGCTCGCGGAGACTCGCTATTGGCCTAGCCTCGGCCCTTCGGCCGGCATTGCATGCCCCCACCCCGACCCTCCCTCAGCAAGCTGGGGGAGGGAGCGGTCGGTGCGCCGTCGACTCCCTCCCCCGCGGATGCGGGGGAGGGTTGGGGTGGGGGCACGCGCATGCGCACGCTTGCTACGGCCGGATTGCAATCAAAACGGCAGCTTCATGCCCGGCGGCAGCTTGAGGCCGCCGGTGAGCTTGGCCATCTCTTCGGCGAGCTGTGCTTCGACCTTGGTGCGGGCGTCGTTGGCGGCGGCCACGATCAGATCCTCCAGGACCTCGGCTTCGCTCACCACCAGGAGCGAGGGGTCGATCTTGATGCGGCGCATCTCGCCCTTGCCGGTGACGGTCACCTCGACCATGCCGCCGCCGGCATTGCCGGTCACCTCGACCTGGTCGAGCTTGGCTTGCATCTCCGCCATGCGCGCCTGCATCTGCTGCGCCTGCTTCATCATCTGGCCGAGATTCTTCATCGCTCGCTGTCTCCTTCGGGCTCCCCGCCATCCGGCGGGGTATCGGTTGCAGCACCGGGTTTCGGCAACAGGTCGCGCACGGACTCGATGCGGGCGCCGGGAAAAATCTCGAGCGCCGCCTTGACCAGCGGGTGGTCGGCGGCGGCGGCAAAGCGGCTGTTCTCGGCGGCCTGGCGTTGCGCTTCCAAGGTCGGCTCGCCCTCCTCGCTGGACACGCTGACGACCCAGCGCCGGCCCGTCCATTCCGAGAGGAGCCGTCCCACCTGGCCGATGAGGTCCGCTTCCGCCTGCTCGGTCACCCTGAGCTCGATCCGGCCTTGGGCGGCATCGAAGCGCACCAGATGCACATCGCCCACCAGCTGGGCAAACAAGATCGCCTCGCGGCGCTCGGCGAAGAGCCGGGCCACTTCCGCATAGCTCTCCGGCGCCGGGCTCGCCTTCGGCTTGTCCGCCACCGGCACTGGCACCGATGCCGCGCGGGGTGCCGGCGCGCCGCCGCCGACCGCTTCCAGGCGCGAGGCGGTGCCGCCGGACCCGCCGCGCGGCGTGCCGCCGCCCCCAGCTCCACGGCCGCCAACTCCACCGCCATCGCCGCCGCCGGCCTGGATCTGACGCACAAGCTCGGCCGGCGAAGGAAGGTCGGCCGCATGCGCGAGCCTGACCAGCAGCATCTCCAGGGCCTGCAACGGCAATGGGGCGGCCTGCACCTCGGCCAAGCCCTTAAGCAGGATCTGCCAGGCCCGGGCCAAGGCCGAGATCGCCAGCGCCTGGGCGAGACGCCCGCCATGGCCCCGCTCCACCTCGGTCAGCATCATCGCCGCCTCGGCCTTGGCGGCGAGCTTCAGCCTTGTCACCAGATGCACCAGCTCCAAAAGATCCTGGGTCAGCGCCACCGGATCGGCGCCGCCGCGATAGAGCGGGTCGAGGCGCTTCAGGGCTTCGTCGACCTTGCCGCTCATGACCGACTCGAAGAGGAGGAAGATCTCGCTGCGATCGACCAGGCCCAGCATGCCGGCGACCTCGGCCTCGAGGATCGTGCCCGACCCGATGGCAATGGCCTGATCCATGAGCGACAAGGCGTCGCGGGCCGATCCGTCGGCCGCTCGTGCGATCAGCCCGAGTGCCGCCGCCGCCGCCGTCACGTTCTCGCGGAGGGCAAGGGTGCCGAGATATTGCGCCAGCGTGGCGGCGTCGATCCGCCTGAGGTCGAAGCGTTGGCAGCGGGAGAGCACGGTCACCGGAACCTTGCGGATCTCGGTGGTGGCGAACACGAACTTCACATCGGAGGGCGGCTCCTCCAGCGTCTTCAGCAAGGCGTTGAAGGCCTGGGTCGAGAGCATGTGCACCTCGTCCAGGATGTAGATCTTGAAGCGGGCGCTCACCGGCTTGTAGCGCACCCCGTCCAGGAGCTCGCGGATGTCGTTGACGCCGGTGCGGCTGGCGGCGTCCATCTCCAAGACGTCGACATGGCGATCCTCGGAGATCGCCTGGCAGTGCACGCACACCCCGCAGGGCTGGATCGTGGGGCCGCCCTTGCCGTCGCTGCCGATGCAATTCAGCGCGCGCGCGATGATGCGCGCGGTGGTGGTCTTGCCGACCCCGCGCACGCCCGTCAGGATGAAGGCATGCGCGATGCGCCCGGTGGCGAACGCATTCGACAGCGTGCGCACCATCGCCTCCTGGCCGATGAGCTCGGCGAAGGTGGTCGGCCGGTATTTGCGGGCGAGCACACGGTAGGGCGCTTCGGCTGCGCCCGCCGGAGCGGCTGCGGGGAGGAGTGAGTCGGTCATGCCGCCGGCGGAACCATCTATGAAGGTGGGAGACTGGACGGCGACCCGGGCCGGAACTCGTTACGGCTGCTTCCTTCCGGACCTGGCCGGGTTGGCGAGGAGCCCGTCCGTCGCCAGCCTCCCGATGGCACTATATCAGGCTCGGACGGCCCCTGGGCAAGGGATGGGACCCATGGCAATGGCATGGGACTTGGGGTGATAATCGGCCAACCGAATTCACCGAAACACATGCAGGGCCATGGCTGTCATCAACTTCTATGCCCATGGGGGTCTGGATCGCGCCGCGCATCTGCGCGAGGCGGCGAATTGGCTGGAGGCGGCCCTGGCGCGGCAAGGCACCAGGCTGGTGCCGGTGTGGCAAAGCCGGAACCTGATCCAGGCCGCGGCGGAGATTCCCCAAGCGGCTCTGCTGCCGGCCGCCGAGGCCGCCGATCTCTTGTCCGAGGCGGGTGCCGTCGCCCTGCTCGGCAATCTGGACGAGGTGGCGCATCTGGCCGTCGATCTTTCGCATCTGGCCGAGGCCGAGGCGCAGCGCCGCGCGGAGCGATGGGGCGAGTGGCTCGATCTCCGCCGCGTGGGTCCGGTCATCGACCGCCGCCATGGTTCGCTCCTGGCTTATGCGCGGGGGCTCATGCATTGGCATGCGCGCCACGGGTTCTGCGGGGTGTGCGGCAGCCCGACGGAAAGCGCCAGCGCCGGCCATGTCCGCAAATGCCGGAACCCGGCTTGCGGGGCCAGCCACTTCCCGCGCACCGACCCCGCGGTCATCATGCTGGTGCACGACGGCGAACGGGCGCTCTTAGGCCGGCAGAAGATCTGGCCCAAGGGCATGTATTCGACCCTGGCCGGCTTCGTCGAGCCGGGCGAAAGCCTGGAGGAAACCGTGGCCCGCGAGGTGTTCGAGGAGAGCGGCATCCGCGTCAAGGATGTCGTCTACCACTCCTCGCAGCCCTGGCCGTTCCCGGCTTCGCTGATGGTCGGCTTTCATGCGACCGCCGCCAGCCGCGCCATCGATCTCAATGTGAGCGAGCTCGAGGACGCGGCCTGGTTCACCCGCGCCGAGATGCGGGCCTTCGCCGATCAGGGCAAGAGCCTGCCGCGCCTCGACTCGATCGCCCGCCAGCTGGTCGAGGACTGGCTCGCCCGGGGTTGAGTTCTCTACACCATTACATCGTCATACGCGGGCTTGACCCGCGTATCCATCCTCGAGCGGCAAATCCGAAGTACGATGGACCCGCGGATCAAGTCCGCGGGTGACGATACAAAAGGAGTGCCCTCCGCGACGTTGCGAGCAATCCTCTCCTCAATCATCCGCCGGCTGGTTCTGCATGCGGAAGGGATGGGCGGGATAGACGCCGAGGATCTTGAAGGTGCCGCGGCGGCTGAAGAACTTCAGCTCATCGAGGGCGTGCTGCATGCCGCGCTCGTCCGGATGGCCCTCGGAGTCCACGTAGAACTGCGCTGCCTCGAAGCTGCCGCCGACCATGTAGCTCTCGAGCTTGGTCAAATTGACGCCGTTGGTGGCGAAGCCGCCCAGGGCCTTGTAGAGGGCGGCCGGCACGCTGCGCACGCGGAAGACGAAGCTGGTGATGAACTTGCGGCCGTCATTGCGGGGCACGCCGGGATCGCGGCTCATGATGAGGAAGCGCGTGGTGTTGTGCTCGGCGTCCTCCATGTTCTCGACCAGGGTGTCCAGCCCATAGATCTCGCCGGCCAGCCGGCTGGCGATCGCCGCCACGCTCTTGTCGCCCCTCGCCGCCACTTCCTTCGCCGCCCCGGCGGTATCCACGGCGACCACGGGCTTGAGGCCCAGCTTGCGCATGGTGGCTCGGCATTGGGACAGCGCGTGGATGTGGCTCCTCGCCGTCTTCACGGTCTCCAAGGTGGCGCCTTTCGGCGCCAGGAGCTGGTGCTCGACGCGCTGGAAATGCTCGCCCACGATATGCAAGCCCGAGGCCGGCATCAGATGGTGCACGTCGGCGACGCGGCCGGCGACCGAGTTCTCGATCGGGATCATGCCGAGATCGGCGCGGCCTTCGGTGACCGCGGCGAAGGCGTCCTCGAACGACACGCAAGGGAGCGACGTCAGGTCCGGCCTCACCGTGCGGCAGGCCAGATCGGAATAGGCGCCGGGCTCGCCCTGGAAAGCAATGGTGCCGCGCGGCGCGGCTTCGGCAGCTTGTCGCATCATCGGCTCTGGCGTGGGGAGGACGAAGCGAGCAGCTGACGTGCCCGCTCAAGGTCGGCCGGAGTATCGACGCCGAGCGGAACCGTGTCAACGAGCGCGACCGCGATCTGCATGCCGGCCTCGAGCGCCCGCAATTGCTCCAGCCGCTCGCGCTTCTCCAGCGCACCCGGAGGCAGCCTGACGAAGCGTTCCAGGGCCGCTCGGCGATAGGCGTAGAGCCCGATATGGTGATAGACCGGCCCCGGCCCGGTCGGCACCGTCGCCCGGCTGAAATAGAGCGCACGGCCGATGCGAAGGCCGCCGCTCGCGGTCCGCGGCGGGAAGGACACCACCGGCTTCACCACCGCCGGATCGCCGAGCTCCTCCTCGCGGGTGATCGGCGCCGCCACGGTGCCGATATCGACGTTGGCCTCGGCCAGGCCGGCGAAGGCGGCGCGCACCGTGGCCGGGTCCACCGTCGGCAGATCGCCCTGGACGTTGATCACCGCGTCGTGGCGGCGCCCCGGATCCAGACGCTCGAGCACCTCGAAGATGCGGTCGCTGCCCGAGGGGTGCTCCGGGCGGGTCAGCATCGCCTGGCCGCCGGCAGCGATGATGGCATCCGCGATCGACTGCTCGCCGCAGGCGACTACCACCGGTCCCAGGCCCGCCTCCACCGCGCGGCGCCAGACATGCACGATCATCGGTGCCCCGTGGATATCCGCCAGCGGTTTGCCGGGAAGTCTGGTCGCGTGCAAGCGCGAGGGGATGAGCACGATCGGATTGGCGGGCAGCGTCATGGGCCGGGCGGGGTAGGAGTTCTCCGAGTGCGGCATTATGCCGCGTGATTTGGCGCGGCAAGGGCGAGCCTTGTCCGCGGAGGCCCGTTATATCCTCAACCGGCTCCGGGCGAAGGGTTTTTCGCCGGCCGCGGTCTTGAGGCTTCTGGCAGAGGAAGAGGCATGTCGAGCTACGAATGGAACAAGGTCGCCGGCGCCATCCTGCTCGCAGGCTTGATCGCGATGATGTCGGGCTTTCTGGCACGCCAGCTGGTGAGCCCGCACCATGTCGAGCGCCTCGCCTATGCCTTGGTCCAGCCCGGCGAGAAGGCCGCCATCCCCGGCGGCAAGGAGGCTCCGGCGCCGGCCGAGATCCCGCCGGTGGCCCCGCTCTTGGCCAAGGCCGATGTCGCCGCCGGCGAGCAGGTCGCCAAGAAGTGCACCCAGTGCCATACCTTCCAGAAGGGCGGCAAGAACGGCGTCGGCCCGAATCTCTGGGGTGTGGTCGGCAATCGCCGCGCGCATCTCGACAACTTCGCCTTCTCCAAGGGCATGACCGACAGCAAGGACCAGCTCTGGGATTACGAAGCCCTGAACAAGTTCGTCACCAGTCCCAAATCCGTCGTGCCGGGCACCAAGATGGCCTTCCCGGGCCTGCCCAAGGCCGAGGATCGGGCCAATGTCATCGCCTGGCTCAGGACCCAGTCCGACAACCCGCCGCCCTTGCCCTGAGCCGCCGCCCCGCCCACCCTGCCAGAAGCCGCTGAGACGTCCTTGTCGACGGCCTGTCCGGCTGACCTCGTCCATTTTGCCGAAGAGCTCGCCGAGGCCAGCGGCGCGGTCATTCGCCCCTATTTTCGCAGCCACCCGCCGGCCGAGGACAAGGCCGATCTGTCGCCGGTGACGGTGGCCGACCGCGAGGCCGAGCTGGCGCTCCGCGCGCTGATCGAAAAGCGCCACCCGAGCCACGGCATCATCGGCGAGGAATACGGCAGCGTGCGCGAGAGCGCCTCCCATATCTGGGTCCTGGATCCGATCGACGGCACCCGGGCGTTCACCACCGGCAAGCCGATGTTCGGCACCTTGATCGCGCTCCTCCGGGACGGTCAGCCGCTCTTGGGCGTGATCGACCAGCCGGTCTTGCGCGAGCGCTGGCTCGGCGCCGCCGGCCGGCCCAGCACCTTCAAAGGCGCGCCGGCGCGGGTCAGAAGCTGTCCCGGGGTCGGCCGCGCCATCCTCAATGCCACCAACCCGATGATGTTCAAAGGGGTGGATGCCGCCGCCTTCGCCCGGGTGCAGGCGGCGGCCAAGCAGACGAATTTCGGCGGCGATTGCTACGCCTACGGCCTCTTGGCCAGCGGCCATATCGACCTCGTCATCGAATCCGGCCTCAACCTCTATGATTTCGCCGCGCTCGCCCCGGTGATCGAAGGGGCCGGCGGCCTCTTCACCGACTGGCAGGGCAAGCGCATCGAACGCGGCTCCGACGGCCACGTGCTGGCGGCCGGGGATGCCGGCGTTCACCGCGAGGCGCTCGGGCTCCTCGCGGCGCGTTAGCGCAGGCAGGCGGCCGGCTGGTTGAGAAAGCGGACGCAGGTGGGCGAGGCGATCGGAACGCGAATGCCGGTTTGCCGCAGGCAAGGAACCCCCGCCCCGACCTCGATCGCGTGGAGCACCACGCTGTCGCTGTCTTGGTTGGACGCGATGAGCCAGCGTCCGCAGGGAGAAAAGTCGAAGTCTCGCGGCTTCACTCCACCGGACGGCACCGAGGCGAGGTGCGTGATCGCGCCGCTCTGGGACTCGAAGCGAAACAACGCGATCGTATCGGCCCCGCGGTTGGAGACGCCGAAAATCTCCCCCGAAGGGTGCCAGCGCAAGCCGGCGGCGGTGTTGGGGCGCACATCGGTCGTGGCTGAGGAAGACACCGGCTCGAGCGCGCCGTTGCGCCAGCGGAGCGATGCGACCGTGCTCGCGAGCTCTTCTACCAGGATGACGTGGTCTCCCCCGCGGCTGAACAGGACGAGCCGTGGCCCGCTCCCGGCCGGGGCTTTGAAGCGGTAGGGCTGCGCAAGCTGACCGCGCGCCGCATCGAACGGGTAACAGACGACCTCGTCGGTGCCGAGGTCGGGAACGACGAGCCAATGCCCCTCCGGCGAGAAGCGTGTGGCATGGGGATGGGGTCCCGTCTGGCGTTCGGGGTGAATGCTCCCGCCGCGGTGGCGGATGGTCACGGCGGCGGTTCCGGGCCGATCCTCCGCGAGGCCATGAACGCTGATGTGGCCGCTGCCATAGCAGGCAGCGGCAAGCCATCGTCCCGTCGGATCGACATCGAGATGGCAGGGAATTGTCCCCTCGAGCGGCAGGCGATGGAGAAGCCGGAGCCTGGGCGCGTGCGGATCCACCCCTAAGGTGACGATGCCGGCCCGCGCATCGTTGGCCTCGAGGACGGCATGGATGACGTCAGCGGAGCGCCAGCGCAGATAGGCCGGGTTGGGTCCGAGGGCGAGCCGGTCCAGCACCTCGATTCTGCCGCTGTCCGCATCGATCGCCAGCAGCGTCACGCCTTCGCCCTTGGCCCGGAAAGACCCATAGGCCTCGGTATAGCTGCCGACAGCGAGGAGCGCCGGAGACCGGTGCGATGTTGATGAGGTGCTCGCCATGGAAGGCCGGGCTGGAAGGTGACGGATTGGTATCGTACCGGTATCTTAGGGCCCTTCAATGCTGCACGGGACGATGCGGCACCACAAAACGAGGGAGGTCGCCATGCGCACATTGCTCGTCGCCTTGCTCGCGATCGCCTGGAGCCTCTCTGCTCCGGCTTTTGCGCAGTCGAGCTACACCTTCAAACATCCGAGCTGGATGTGGGAGGAGGGTGCCGTCGGCGTCTGGCACAAGGCCCGCATGGCGGAGTTCCAGGCCAAATACCCGACCATCAAGATCGAGGGGACCGTTCTCCCGAGCTCGAACTTCGAGCAGACCATCAACACCCAGGTCGCCGCCGGGGACGTGCCGGATCTCCTGCCCGTCTTCACGAACATGCTGCCGCCGCTCATGGATGCCGGCGCGCTGGCGCCTCTCGACGATTGCATCGCCGCCTCATCCTACAAGGACCGGCTGCTGGCCTCCGTCCGCTTCGCGCAGAAGGACGGCAAGACCTACGGCGTTCCGCTGACCATGAGCCCGCAGTCGCTCCTCTACAATAAGAAGCTCCTCGACGCCGCCGGCGTCTCGGTGCCGATGACGGTCGAGGAGCTCTACAAGGCGGCGAAGGCGATCAAGGAGAAGACCGGCGAGTGGGGCTATGCCTTCAACAACAACACCTCGAACGTGCTCCAAACCTACATCAACGGCATGCAATGGGTGATCGGGCTCGGCGGCGACTGGTCGAAGGCGGACCGCACCATCACCGCCGACGCGCCGAATACGATCGAAGCGGTCGCCTGGATCAAGCGCTTCCTCGATGAGGGGCTGAGCCCGCGCGGCCTCGATGTGGCGCTGGTGCGCACCATGTTCGCCCAGGGCAAGGTCGGCTTCCTCTTCGATGGCCCCTGGGTCATGACCCAGGTGAAGACCGACAACCCGGGTCTCTATCCTTCCATCGGCTATGGCATCATGCCGACGCCGACCCATGCGGCGATCACGGGCGGTGCCTTCTACACCATTCCGGCGAAGTCCCCGCACAAGGCGGATGCCTGCAAGTATCTCGACGTCATCAACGCCGAGGCGGCGCAGCGCGAATGGCTGGAAAAGCTCGTGCAGATTCCCGGAACCACGGTCCAGCCGAGCGAGGCCTTCCTTGGCGCCAACCCTTGGGTCCGGACCATGGTGGAGGTCGCGGCGAAATACCCCGGCGGCCTCGGCTACGCGCCGCCGAGCTACAACGTCAACGCCGCCGAATTCCGCCAGATCGTCGTCGACCACCTCGCTCAGATCTATGCCGGCCAGAAAGATGTAAAGACGGCGCTCGGCGACGCCCAGAAGCGGCTCGAAGCCTGGGCGAAGAAGCTCTGAGCCGAAGGTGAAGCGCCATATTTGAATCGTCATGGCCGGGCTTGACGGGGGTGGACTTTGGGAGGGGTGAGGATCACCCCTCCCCGACCCTCCCCGGCCATCCACGTGGCGCCGCCGCACGATGGAAGACGTGGATGCGCGGGTCAAGCCCGCGCATGACGCGGTGATAGGGAGTTTCGCCTGTCGTGACCTCAGCGCGCCGCTCGTACAACGCGCTCACCAGGACACCAGCGGCGCTCGTGCCGACGCCCCGACCGGAACACGATGATCGCCTCTGACCGCTTGCCCGTCCCGGTTCGCCGACGGCTCGACTGGCTGCCCGTGTGGCTGATCGCGCCGGCGGCGGTGCTGATGTCCGTTCTCATGTTCTATCCGATCCTGCGCGGCGTGGTTCTGAGCTTCTTCAACACGCGCCTTCTCCGCTACGACGAGGGTCGCTTCATCGGGGTCGGCAACTATGTCGACCTCGCCGACGATCCCTATTTCTGGAACTCGCTCACCGTCACCATCCTCTATGCCGCGGGCTCGGTCGTCTTCACCTACGCCGTCGGCCTTCTCTTCGCGCTCTTGCTCGACAGGAAAATGCCGGGTCGCGGCCTCTTGCGCATGGTCGTCATCATGCCCTGGGCGATCCCCGAGGTCGTGGCCGTTCTCATCTTCGTGTGGATGCTCGACGCCCAATACGGGATCATCAACTACGCCCTCGTCGAAGCCAGGATCGTCGATCGGCCGCTCGCCTGGCTCTCGCAGTCGGGGCTGGCGCTCCCGGCCGTCATTCTCGTGACCGTGTGGCAGCAGTTTCCGCTGGCCATGCTCATCCTGCTCGCCGGCCTGCAGACGATCCCGGCCGAACAGCACGAGGCGGCGATGGTGGACGGGGCCGGCGCCGTCAAGCGCTTCCGCTACGTCACCCTGCCGGGCTTGCGGCCGGTGAACGTGATCCTCGTTCTCATCCTCATCCTGAATTCCTTCCGCCGCGTCACCATCCTCTACACCATGACCGCCGGAGGGCCGGCCCGCGCCACCGAGACGCTGTCGATTCTCACCTACAACACCGCCTTCGAATATCAGAAGATCGGCTATGCCGCCGCGGTGGGGACGGCGCTCTTGGCCATCCTCCTCGTCTTCAGCATCGTCTACTTCCACGTCCTCAACCGCAGGCAAGCACCATGATCGGGCTCGCCCTCAAGACCCGCCTCGCGGCGGCCTTCATCTTCGTCCTGGCGGTCGTGGGTGCGGCAATCGTGATCTTTCCCTACTACTGGATGATCGTCTCTTCGCTTGCCCAGAAGAGCATGTTCGAATGGCCGCCCAAGCTCCTGCCGGAGAGCATCGCATTCGGCGCCTATCTCCGGGTGTTCGCCGAGCGTCCGATCGGCCGGTGGTTCGCCAACACGGCACTGGTTGCGGCCACGACCTCGATCTTCTGCACCGTCGTGGCGGTCAACGCCGGCTATGCGCTGTCGCGCTTCCGGAGCCGCCTGACCAGCGTCTTCGGCATCTTCATCCTGGTCTCGCAGATGCTGCCGGCGGCGCTCATCGCGGTCCCGCTCTATGTCGTCTACCGGCAGCTCGGGCTCTACAACAGCCTCCTCGGGCTCGCCGTCGGCGACACCGCCTTCGTGCTGCCGCTTGCCACCTGGCTGATGAAGGGCTTCTTCGACGGCATCCCGGCCGATCTCGAAGAGCAGGCCGAGGTCGACGGCTGCAGCCGGCTCGGCGCTTTCTACCGCATCACGTTGCCGCTGGCGCTGCCCGGACTCATCGTCGTGATGGTGTTCTCGTTCATGGCCGGCTGGGACGAGTTTTTCCTCGCCCGGACGCTCATCTCCTCGCAGAGCAACTGGGTGCTGTCGGTCGGGCTCACCTCTTTCATCAGCCAGTACACGATCGCCTGGGACGAGATGATGGCCGCCTCCGTCATCTTCGCGCTGCCGGCTGCCATCTTTTTCCTCATCGTGCAGCGCTATCTCGTGCACGGGCTGACGGGTGGGGCGGTCAAGGGGTGACCCGCAGGGCTTCGGATCGGAAGGGAGAGTAGGGATGGCGCGGATCAAGGTCGCCGTCGTCGGCGCCGGTATTCTGGGCTCGCGCCACGCGCGGGTGTTTCACGAGCACGCGGAGGCCGAAATGGTCGCGGTCGTGGACATCGACGAAACGCGGGCCCGGCGCGTGGCCGAGCGCTCCGGGGCGCGGGTCTACACGAATCTGGGAGAGCTCTTGGCCGGCGATGCGTTCGACGCGCTTGCCGTGGCCACACCGGACCATCTCCATCGGGAGCCCGCCGTCGCGGCGCTGGCGCGGGGCAAGCACGTGTTCCTGGAAAAGCCTCTGGCAACCACCCGCGCCGACGTCGATGCCATCACCGCAGCGTCCGGCCGCTCGGGTGCCGTCGCCATGGTCAACTACAGCCAGCGCTTCGTGCCGGAATATGCGGCCATCAAGCGTATCGTCGAAGACGGCACGATCGGCCGGCCGGCGATGGTGACCTCGCACAAGTTCGACACCATTCACGTGCCGACGGCAATGATCGGCTGGGCAGCCCAGACATCGCCCTTCTTCTTCATGTCGAGCCACGACCTCGATCTCGTCCGCTGGTATGTCGGGCGCGATCCCGTCGAGGTCGTCGCGCGCGAACGGCGCGGCGTGCTCGAGGCGGCCGGCGTTCCGGTGCATGACGGTCTCAACGTCCTCATCTCCTTCGGCGCCGAGGTGATGGCGAATTTCCATGCCTCCTGGATCCATCCGACCAGCTACCCGGTGGTCGCCGACGGCTTTCTGCAGATCATCGGCTCGTCGGGCACCTTGATGCTCGACAACCGGGCGCGGCGCCTGGTGGTCTATGGGCCGAAAGGCTGCGTGGAGCAGGTCTTCTCCGGGCCCCACACGGCGAACGAGGTCGACGGCAAGATCGTTGGCGCCTTCACCGATTCGGTCACGGCGTTCCTGACTGCGATCCGCAACGGAAGTGAGCCAGAACTCTCCGTGCGCCGCACGCTTCCCATTGCCGAAGCCCAGCTCGCCGCCGTGGAGGCCCTCAAGACCGGTGCTGCGGTGCGGATTGTCTGAGCGGCGCTCGAGCGAGTCGCGTTCCGACCAAGGGTAGCCCCCACCCTCACCCTCCCCCACAGTCGTGGGGGAGGGAATAGAAGGGCGCTTCTCTTACTCCCTCCCTCCCTCGCCGAAGGCGGGGGAGGGGCGGGGTGGGGGCGATCCGAGTTGCACGGCACGCGCACTAAAAGTCTAAACCACGACCGTTCGCCCCTCCGCCAGAGACCGCTCCAAGGCCGCGGCCACTTTCACCGCCTGGAGGGCATCGGCGACCGCAACGCCGGGCGTGATCCCCTCGACCAGGCAGCGCACGAAATGGGCGATTTCGGCCACGAGAATGCCGCCGGCGCTGCCGTCGTCATAGTCCACCCAACGGGTCGTATCGGGGAACTCGAGGCTGGTGCGATCAGCCACGCGCAGGCCCTGGTCGAGACCGTGGACCTCGATCCGCCCCTCGGTCCCGACGACTTCGAGGCGGGCGTCGAGGCCGCTGCCGAAATGCTCGGGCATGATCCAGGAAAACTCCATCGCGACCGGTGTGTCGTCGCCAAGCGTTGCCAGCGCCAGCACCGAGTCGAGGTGCTGCAGCGGGGCGAGGCGGCGCGACACGCCCTTGGCGGTGACCTCGACGATAGGGCGGCCGGTAATCCACTGAACGAGGTCGATGTCGTGCACCGCCACATGCCAGAGGAGGCTCGTCCTCTTGCCGTAGCGGCTGGCGGCGCCGATGGCGCTGTTGCGCCTGGTGGTGAGGTGGACGAGATCGCCGATGCGACCGGCCGCGAGCAGGCGCCTTGCCTGCTGATAGCGCGCATCGAAGCGCAGCATGTGGCCGACCAGGAGAAGCCGGTCCTGGCTCGCCGCCACGATGCGCTCGGCCTCCCTGACGTCGGTGGCGAGCGGCTTTTCCAGGAGCACGGCCAGACCACGCTCGAGTGCGGCCAGGCTCGCCGGCAGATGCTGGTCGTCCGGCAGGCAGATGCTGACCGCATCGAGGCCGTCCGCGGCGAAGAGCTCGTCCCAGTGAGAGTGGCAGGGAAGGCCGAAGATCTGGCGCACCTCAGCCTGCGCGGCCGGGTCATGGTCGACGAAGCCGATGAGCTCGACCCCGGGAATGCTGCGGTAGGCGTGCCCGTGGCGGCGGCCCATCAGGCCGGCGCCGATCACCGCGATGCGCGGCCACCTATGCGATATCGGCCAGCGCCTTGCCTCGACCTCGCGCTCGGTCATTCTCCCGTCGACCTCATCCTCTGTCCCTGCAGGCCCGGAGTCCTTAGCTATGGTCGCATATTCTCTTGAGGTTTCGCCAACGACCAAGGGTACACAGGGGCCGGGTGCAATTTCCTGACGACTGCATTGGGCGCTGGAAATCGCCTAGTATCGCTGGCGAGATCGAAGGTGCGTTGCCTGAAGGGGAGCACTCATGCTGAAGCAGAGTCTGGCGCTGGTGCTAGGGGCGTTGCTCGTTCTCGCCCAGCCCGGCACCGGCCTGGCCCAGGCGCCGACGCGCACGCTGCATGCCTTCGCTACCCATGGCGAGCCGCTCTACGGGCCGGAGTTCAAGCATCTCAACTACGTCAATCCGCAGGCGCCGCGCGGCGGCGAGGTCACGCTCGGCGCCCCGCCGACCTTCGACAATCTCAATCCATTCATCTTGAAGGGCGTGTCCGCACCGGGGCTCGGCCTCATCAACGACACGCTCCTGGCCGGTACCGCCGACGATCCCGAGGGTCTCTATGGGCTCGTGGCGGAGAGCCTGGAGGTGCCCGACGATCGCTCTTGGGTCATCTTCACCTTGCGGCAAGAGGCGCGCTTTCATGACGGCCGGCCGATGACGCCGGCCGACGTCGTCTGGTCGTTCGACACGCTGATGACCAAGGGCCATCCGCAATATCGCACGCTCTACGCCGACGTCGCCAATGCCGCAGCACTCGACGGTCGCCGGGTAAAGTTCACCTTCAAGGTCGCCAACAATCGCGAGCTGCCGGGATTGGTCGGCGGCGTTCCGGTGCTGTCGAAGCATTACTGGGACGGTCGCGATTTCGAGAAGACGACGCTCGATCCGCCGCTCGGCAGCGGACCCTATCGGATCGAAGCGGTCGATCCCGGTCGTTCGATCCGCTATCGCCGGGTCGAGGACTATTGGGGCGATCGCCTGCCAATCAATGCCGGCCGCCATAATTTCGGCGCCATCAGCTTCGAGTCCTATCGGGAGCTCTCGATCGAGTTCGAGGCGTTCAAGGCGGGTGCCATCGACTATCGCCGCGAATACCAGTCGAAGGATTGGGCCACGGGATACGACGTGCCGGCGGTCAAGGCTGGGATCATCAAGCGCGACGAGGTCATGAACCAGAATCCCCTGCCCACCCAGGCATTCACCTACAACGCCCGGCGCGCGCTCTTCCAGGATCGGCGCGTCCGCCAGGCGCTGGGATACGCCTACGATTTCGAATGGATGAACAAGACGCTGTTCTACGGCCTCTACATCAGGATCAGCAGCTACTGGACGAATTCCGAGCTCGCCGCCACGGGCCTGCCCGCAGGCGAGGAGCGGGAGATCCTCGAGCGCTATCGCGGCCGCGTGCCCGAGGAGGTGTTCACCCGGGAATACAAGCCGCCGGCGACGGACGGCAGCGGCAATATCCGCGACAATCTGCGCGAAGCCCTCAAGCTCCTGCACGAGGCGGGCTGGGACATCAAGGCGAACAAGCTCGTCAACGCCAAGGGCGATCCGTTTCGCTTCGAGATCCTCTATGCGCAGGCCGGGCTCGAACGGGTGATCTTGCCCTTCACCAAGAACCTGGAGCGATTGGGCATCACCGCGACCGCCCGCTTCGTCGACTCGGCGCAATACCAGAATCGTGCCGACGCCTTCGATTACGACATGATCATCGGCGGCTATGCCCAGAGCCTGGCGCCCGGCAATGAGCAGCGGGACTTCTGGACTTCGGCCTCGGCCGACATCCGCGGCAGCGCCAATGAAAGCGGCGTCAAGGATCCCGTGGTGGACGAGCTGGTCCAGCTGGTCATCAGCGCCCCCGATCGCAAATCCCTGATCCAACGCGCACGGGCCTTGGACCGGGTGCTGCTCTGGGGCTTCTACATGACGCCGCTCTACTATGGACCGTCGTTCCTAATCGCCTATTGGGACAAATTCGGCCGCCCGCCGACGCCGCCGAAATACACCGACGGCTTCATCGATACCTGGTGGATCGACCAAACCAAGGCCTCGAGCCTGGCCGAACGCAAGGCAGCGATGAAGAATTGAGCCTCGGGAGCCGGGCCGCCCTCGATCTTGCCGGGCTGTGTCCGCGGCCGGGATCACGTAGGATAATCCGGCCGCACGAAAGGAGCGGGCATGGTGAAACTGGCTTTTGGTGTTCTCCTTTCGGTGCTTGCCTGCCTGATGGCGCATTGCCAGGCCCGCGCGCAGGCGCCGGGGCTGCATGCCATCGCCATCCATGGCGAGCCGAAATACGGCCCCGACTTCAAGCATCTCGACTATGTGAATCCGGAGGCACCCCGCGGCGGCGAGGTGGTCTTGGGCTCGCCCGGCCAGTTCCGCACCTACGATACCCTCAACGGCTTCACCTTGAAGGGCGTGCCCGCCGCCGGGCTGGGTCTGATCTACACCACGCTCTTGACCGGGACCGGGGATGATCCGGAGGGTCGCTACGGCCTGGCGGCCGAGAGCCTCGAGGTGCCGGAAGACCGCTCCTGGGTCGTCTTCACGCTCAGGCCCGAGGCGCGGTTCCACGACGGCAAGCCGATCACCGCCGGCGACGTGGCCTGGACCTTCGATGCGCTGATGACCAAGGGCAACCCGCAATATCGGCTGATGCTGGCCGATGTGGAGAAGGCCGAGGCGCTGGACGACCGGCACGTGAAATTCACCTTCAAGGTCGCGGGCAACCGCGAGCTGCCGAGCCTCGTCGGCGGTCTGTCGATCCTGCCGAAGCACTATTGGGAGGCTCGGGACTTCGAGAAGACCACGCTCGAGCCGCCGCTCGGCAGCGGTCCCTACCGCATCGAGGCGCTCGACCGCGGCCGCTCCATCAGCTACCGCAGGGTCGAGGACTACTGGGCCAACACGCTGCCGATCATGATCGGCCGCTATAATTTCGGCCTCATCCGCTACGACTATTATCGCGATCTGCAGATCGACTTCGAGGCGTTCAAAGGCGGCTCGATCGATTTCCGCGAGGAGAACACGGCGAAGGATTGGGCCACGGCCTACGACACGCCGGCGCTCCGCGCCGGCCTCATCAAGCGCGACGAGGTCCGCAACCAGAATCCGGGGCGAGCCCAGGGATTCGTCTACAACCTCCGCCGGCCCTTGTTTCAAGACCGCCGGGTCCGCCAGGCGCTGGGCTATGCCTTCGACTTCGAGTGGATGAACAAGACGCTGTTCTACGACGCCTATGTTCGGGTCGACAGCTATTGGTCGAATTCCGAGCTGGCGTCGACCGGGCTGCCCGAAGGCGAGGAGCGCGCCATCCTCGAGCGCTATCGCGGCCGGATCCCCGAGGAGGTGTTCACCCGGGAGTACAAGCCGCCGGTGACCGATGGCTCCGGCAACATCCGCGACAATGTGCGCGAAGCCTTGAAGCTGCTGGGCGAGGCCGGCTGGCAGATCAAATCCGGCAAGCTGGTGAATGCCAAGGGCGATCCTTTCCAGTTCGAGATCTTCTATCTGCAGGCCGGCCTCGAGCGCATCATTCTGCCCTTTGCCAAGAATCTCGAGCGCCTCGGCATCGCCGCCAGCGTCCGCTTGGTCGATTCCGCGCAATACGAAAAGCGCCTGCAGGACTTCGACTTCGACATGATGATCGGCGGCGCCGGCATGCCGCTCTCGCCTGGTGTCGAGCAGCGGGCGTTGTGGAGCGCGGAGTCGGCCGACACCCGCGGCAGCGCCAATCTGGGCGGCGTCCACGACCCGGCGATCGACGATCTCGTGCAGCTGGTGATCGACGCGCCGGATCGAAAGACGCTGATCCAGCGCACCCGCGCCTTGGACCGGGTGCTGCTCTGGGGCTTCTACATGATCCCGCAATACACGGTCCGGACCTTCCGCATCGCCTATTGGGACAAGTTCGAGCGGCCGGCGATGCCGCCGAAATATGGCGTGGGCTTCCTCGATACCTGGTGGGTCGATGCCGCCAAGACCGCCAGCCTGGAGCAGCGCAAATCTGCCATGAAGAACTAGACGGACATGCTGAAGCCGCTCGGAGCTCTCGCCTTCGCCGCGCTCGCGCTCTGTCTCGCCGGCGAAGCCCATGCGCAAGCGCCGACGCAGACGCTGCATGCGATCTCGATCCACGGCACGCCCAAATACGGTTCCGACTTCAAGCAGCTCGACTATGTGAACCCCGACGCGCCCAGGGGTGGCGAGGTGATCTTGGGCGCACCCGGCACCTATGACAGCCTCAACCCGTTCATCCTGAAGGGCGTGCCCGCGGCCGGGGCCGGCTCGATCTACGATTCATTGATGACCCGATCCGGGGATGATCCGGAGAGCGACTACGGGCTGGTGGCCGAGAGCATCGAGGTGCCTGACGACCGCTCCTGGGCGCTGTTCACTCTCAGACCCGAGGCGCGCTTCCATGACGGAACGCCGATCACCGCGGCCGACGTCGTCTGGACCTTGGAGACGCTGAAGAGCAAGGGCTCCCCGCACTACCGCTCCTATTATGCCGATGTGGACAAGGCCGAAGCGCTCGACGATCGCCGCGTCAAATACACCTTCAATGTCGCTAACAACCGCGAGCTGCCGGGGATCGTCGGCGAGCTGCCGATCCTGCCTCGCCACTATTGGCAGAGCCGCGATTTCGAGAAGACCACCTTGGAGCCGCCGCTGGGCAGCGGCCCGTATCGGATCGAGGCGGTCGATCCCGGCCGCTCCATCCGCCTGCGCCGGGTCGAGGATTATTGGGGCAACCGTCTGCCGATCAATGTCGGCCGCTACAATTTCGGCTTGCTTCGCTATGAGTACTATCGCGATCCCTCGATCGCCTTCGAGGCATTCAAGGCCGGCGCCATCGACTTCCGACGCGAGGTCTCATCCAAGGATTGGGCGACCGGCTACGATCTGCCGGCCGCCAGGGCCGGGCTGATCCTTCGCGACCACGTTCGCACCTTGAATCCGAACCGGCCCCAGGTCCTCGTCTTCAACACGCGCCGGCCGCTCTTTCAGGATCGCCGGGTTCGCCAGGCGCTGGGATACGCCTTCGACTTCGAGTGGATGAACAAGAACTTGTTCTACGGAATCTACGGCCGGCCCGCGAGCTACTGGCCGAACTCCGGGCTGGCTGCCACCGGGCTGCCGCAAGATGAGGAGCTGGCCATCCTCGAGCGCTATCGCGGCCGGGTGCCCGAGGAGGTGTTCACCCGGGAGTTCAAGCTGCCGACGACCGACGGGTCGGGCAATCTCCGCGACAATGTCCGCGAGGCCTTGAAGCTGCTCGGCGAAGCCGGCTGGCTGATCAAGAACGGCAAGCTCACCAATACCAAAGGCGAAGCCTTTCAGTTCGAGATCCTCTACGCGCAACCCGGGCTCGATCGGATCATCTTGCCCTTCGCCAAGAATTTGGAGCGCTTGGGCGTCACCGCCAGCGTGCGGCTGGTCGATGTGGCGCAGTTCGAAAACCGCACCGACGCCTTCGACTACGACATGATCATCGGCGGTCCGGCGCAATCGGCCTCGCCGGGCAACGAGCAGCGCGATTTCTGGAGCTCGACGGCGGCCGATACCCGCGGCAGCCGCAACGAAAGCGGCGTCAAGGATCCCGTGGTCGACGAGCTCATCGATCTCGTCATCGCCGCCGGGGACCGGAAGTCCCTGGTCCAGCGCACCCATGCGCTCGACCGGGTGCTGCTCTGGGGCTTCTACATGATCCCGCAGCTCTACGATCCGACCACCCGCATCGCCTATTGGGACAAGTTCGGCCGGCCGCCGACCGCGCCCGCCTACGGCATCGGCTTCGCCGATACCTGGTGGGTCGATGCCGCCAAGGCGGCGAGCCTGGCCGAGCGCAAAGCCGCGGTGAAGAACTGAGCGATGCCGGCCGCAGGACTGCAGCGGACGTGAAGGGAGAGCGGATGCGGAGGTGGATCGGAGCATTGATGCTGGCGGCGCAGGCCTGGCTGGCACCCTACGATCCGGCCGAGGCGCAACCGGCGACGCACACGGCCCATGCCATCGCCATCCATGGCGAGCCCAAATACGGCCCCGACTTCAGGCATCTCGACTACGTCAACCCGGATGCTCCCAAGGGCGGCGAGGTGATCCTGGGGGCTCCCGGCGCCTTCCGCACCTTCGACAGCCTCAACCCGTTCATCCTTCGCGGCGTCTCGGCCGGCGGATTGCTGCATCTCGACGACACCCTCTCCTGGACCTACGACACCTTGACCGTCCCCACCTGGGACGATCCGGAGGGACAATACGGCCTGGTGGCGGCGAGCATCGAGGTGCCGGAGGATCGCTCCTGGGTCGTCTTCACCTTGCGCCCAGAGGCCCGCTTCCACGACGGCAGGCCGATCACGGCGGCCGATGTCGCGTGGACCTTCGAGACCTTGATCAGCAAAGGCCATCCCCAGTACCGGCTGCTGCTGGCCGATGTGGATAAGGCCGAGGCGATCGACGATCGCCACGTCAAGTTCACCTTCAAGGTCGCCAACAATCGCGAGCTGCCGATCCGGGTCGGCGGCCTGGCGGTGCTGCCGAAGCACTATTGGCAGGGGCGCGATTTCGAGAAGACCACGCTCGAGCCGCCGCTCGGCAGCGGGCCCTATCGCATCGAGGCGGTCGAGCCGGGTCGCTCCATCCGCTACCGCCGCGTGGAGGATTACTGGGGCCGGAACCTTCCCATCAATGTCGGCCGCTTCAATTTCGGCGTCATTCGCTACGACTACTACCGGGACCCGTCGATCGAGTTCGAGGCGTTCAAGACGGGTGCCCTCGACTATCGCCGGGAATACACTTCCAAGGACTGGGCGACGGGCTACGAGGTGCCGGCACTCCGCGCCGGGTTGCTGAAGCGCGACGAGATCAAGAACCAGAATCCGGGACGCGCCCAGGGTTTCCTCTTCAACACGCGCCGGCCGGTGTTCCAGGACCGCCGCGTGCGGCAGGCCTTGGGCTATGCCTTCGACTTCGAGTGGATGAACAAGACGCTGTTCTACGGAATCTACGCCCGGGTCACCAGCTATTGGTCGAATTCCGAGCTGGCCGCCGCCGGGCTGCCCAAGGGCGCGGAGCTGGCCCTGCTCGAGCGCTATCGCGGCCGGATCGCCGACGAGGTCTTCGCCAGGGAATACAAGCCGCCGCAGACCGACGGCTCCGGCAATATGCGGGAGAACGTTCGTGAAGCCCTCAAGCTCCTCAGCGACGCCGGCTGGCTGATCAAAGGCGGCAAGCTCGTCAATGCCAAGGGTGAGCCCTTTCAATTCGAAATTCTCTACGTGCAGTCAGGCCTCGAACGGCTGATCCTGCCTTTTGTCAAGAATCTGGAGCGCCTCGGGATCCAAGCCAATGCGCGCCTGGTCGACAGCGCCCAATACCAGAAGCGAGTCGAAGACTTCGACTTCGACATGGTGGTCTTGGGGCCCACCCCCACCTTGTCGCCGGGCAACGACCAGCGCGACTTGTGGAGCTCAGCTGCTGCCGATACGCCGGGGAGCGCCAACTACGGCGGGGTCAAGGATCCCGTCATCGACGAGCTCGTCGAGCTGGTGATCGCCGCCCCCGACCGCGATGCGCTCATCCAGCGCACCAGAGCCTTGGATCGCGTGCTCCTGTGGAGCTTCTACATGGTCCCGCAATATTACGGACCCTCCTATCTCATCGCCTATTGGGACAAGTTCGGACGGCCACCGATCCCGCCGAAATACGGCGTCGGCTTCGAGACCTGGTGGGTCGATGCCGCCAAGGCGGCGAACCTGGAGCAGCGCAAGGCTGCCATGAAGAACTGAGCGCCGCCCCGATGCTGGCCTATATCATCCGCCGCGTGCTCTTGATGCTTCCGACTCTCTTCGGGATCATGCTCGTCAACTTCCTCATCATCCAGGCCGCACCCGGCGGGCCGATCGACCAGATCATCGCCCAGATCAAGGGCAACGCCATCTCCGCCACCAGCCGCATCGGCGGCGGCGGCGGCGAGCTCTCCCAGAGCGGCGCCGGGCCGCCATCGCAGACCAGCGGCGGCGGCGAGACCAGCCACTACCGCGGCGCCCGTGGGCTCGACCCCGACCTCATCAAGCAGCTTGAGCGGCAATTCGGCTTCGACAAGCCCATGCACGAGCGCTTCGTCCAGATGATGCGCCAATACGTGGTCTTCGATTTCGGCAACAGCTTCTTCCGCGACCGGCGCGTGGTCGACCTCGTCCTTGAGAAGATGCCGGTGTCGATCTCCCTCGGTCTATGGACCACGCTCCTCATCTACCTCATCTCGATCCCGCTGGGCGTGGCCAAGGCGGTGCGCGACGGTTCCAGCTTCGATGTCTGGACTTCGGCTGCGGTCATTATCGGCTACGCCATCCCCGGCTTTCTCTTCGCCATCCTGCTCGTGGTGCTGTTCGCCGGCGGCAGCTTCTTCTCCTGGTTCCCCTTGCGCGGTCTGGTCTCCGACAATTGGCAGCTGCTCTCCTGGCCGGCGCGCCTCGCCGATTATTTCTGGCACATGGCCTTGCCGATCACCGCCATGGTGGTCGGCGGCTTCGCCAGCTTGACCATGCTCACCAAGAACTCCTTCCTCGAGGAGATCAACAAGCAATATGTCGTGACCGCCCGCGCCAAGGGCCTCTCCGAGCCCCGCGTGCTCTATGGGCATGTGTTTCGCAACGCCATGCTAATCGTGGTGGCGGGATTTCCCTCCGCCTTCGTCAGCATCCTCTTCACCAGCGCGCTCCTGATCGAGGTCATCTTCTCTTTGGACGGGCTCGGCCTCCTGGGCTTCGAGGCGGCGATCAACCGCGACTATCCCATCATGTTCGGCACGCTCTATTTCTTCACGCTTCTGGGCCTGCTCATGAACCTCATCGGCGATCTCACCTACGTCGCCGTCGACCCCCGCATCGATTTCGCCACGCGGGAGGGTTGAGGATGCCCTCGAGAGCCCCCACCCCAACCCTCCCCCACATTCGTGGGGGAGGGTGTCATGCGCGAATTCAATGCTCCCTCCCCCGCGGCATAGCGGGGGAGGGTCGGGGTGTGGGCATTCATCCGCGACCTGGGCGTGGGTGCTGAGCCGATGCCCGCGGGTCGCATCCTCGGCTTCAAGATCACGCCCTTGGGCATGCGGCGGCTGCAGAATTTCCGCGCGAACCGCCGCGGCTTCTGGTCCTTGTGGATCTTCCTGTTCTTCTTCGCCTTGAGCCTGTTCGCCGAGTTCATCGCCAACGACCGGCCGATCCTCGTTGGCTACGACGGCGGCTTCTATGTGCCGGTCCTGGCGACATACCCCGAGACCACCTTCGGCGGCGACTTTCCGACCGAGGCGGACTACCACGACCCGGAGGTCGCCTCCCTCATCCAGGCCAAGGGCTGGATGCTGTGGCCGGTCATTCCCTACCGCTTCGACTCGGTGGTGCGCGATCTGGAGGTGCCGGCGCCGTCGCGGCCCTCGGCCACCCACTGGCTCGGCACCGACGATCAGGCCCGCGACGTGATGGCGCGGCTCATCTACGGCTTCCGCATCTCGGTCTTGTTCGGATTGACCTTGACCCTGCTGAGCTCGGCGATCGGCGTCGCCGCCGGGGCGGTGCAGGGCTATTTCGGCGGGTTGACCGACCTCCTCTTCCAACGCTTCATCGAGATCTGGTCCGGGCTGCCGATCCTCTATCTCCTGATCATTCTGGCGAGCGTGGTCGAGCCGAATTTCTGGTGGCTGCTCGGGCTCATGCTGCTGTTCAGCTGGATGTCGCTGGTGGGCGTGGTCAGGGCCGAGTTCCTGCGCGCCCGCAACTTCGACTATGTGCGTGCCGCCCGCGCCTTGGGCGTCGGCTCGATCACCATCATGCGCCGCCATGTGCTGCCCAACGCCATGGTCGCCAGCCTCACCTTCATGCCCTTCATCCTCAATGGCTCGATCACCACGCTCACCTCGCTGGATTTCCTCGGCTTCGGCCTGCCGCCGGGCTCGGCCTCGCTGGGTGAGCTCCTGGCCCAGGGCAAGAACAATCTGCAGGCGCCGTGGCTCGGCATCACCGGCTTCACCGTGCTGGCATTCACCTTGAGCCTGCTCGTCTTCGTCGGCGAGGCCGTGCGCGATGCCTTCGATCCCAGGAAGACCGTCGGATGACCGAGCCGCTCCTCGTCGTCTCCGATCTCAAGGTCACCTTCAAATCGGGGGAGAGCGAGGTCGAAGCCGTCCGCGGCATCTCCTTCACCCTGGAGAAGGGCGAGACCTTGGCGATCGTGGGCGAAAGCGGCTCGGGCAAGTCGGTGACCGCGCTCTCGATCCTCCAGCTTCTGCCCTACCCCCAGGCGCGCCATCCCGGCGGCAGCATTCGCTTTGCCGGCGAGGAGCTCATCGGCGCACCCCGGGAAATTCTCACGCGCATTCGCGGCGATGCGATCTCGATCATCTTCCAGGAGCCGATGACCTCCTTGAATCCCCTGCACACGGTCGAGCGGCAGATCGGCGAGACCTTGCTCCTGCACAAGGAGATGAGCCCGGCGGCGGCCCGCGCCCGCATCCTCGAGCTCCTCGATCTCGTCCAGCTCGACCGCATTGAGGAGCGCCTCGGCCAATATCCGCACCAGCTTTCAGGCGGTCAGCGCCAGCGGGTGATGATCGCCATGGCGCTCGCCAACGATCCCGATCTGCTCATCGCCGATGAGCCGACGACCGCGCTCGACGTCACCATCCAGGCGCAGATCTTGAAGCTCTTGATGGAGCTGCAGGAGCGGCTCGGCATGGCGATGCTGCTCATCACCCATGACCTCCGCCTGGTGCGCAAGGTGGCGAGAAGGGTGGCGGTGATGACCCATGGCGAGATCGTCGAGCAAGGCCCGGTCGCTCCGATCTTCGCCCACCCGCAGCATGCCTATACGCGCCGGCTGATCGACGCCGAGCCCAAGGGAGCGCCGCCCGCGGTCGACCCAGACGCCGCGGTGCTCTTGGAAGCCGATGGGCTCAAGGTGTGGTTTCCGATCAAGCGCGGGCTCATGCGGCGCACGGTCAGCCACATCAAGGCGGTGGATGGCGTCTCCCTTGCGGTCCGCCACGGCGAGACTCTGGGCGTCGTCGGCGAGAGCGGGTCGGGCAAGACCACCTTGGGTTTGGCCCTGTTGCGGCTCACCCACAGCGAGGGGCCGGTCGTCTTCTTGGGCCAGAGCCTGCAGGGCCTCGGGCCCCGTCGCCTGAAGCCGCTCCGCCGTCAGATGCAGATCGTCTTTCAGGACCCGTTCGGCTCCTTGAGCCCGCGCATGTCGTTGGCCGAGATCGTCGGCGAGGGCCTGGCCGTGCATGGCCTCCAGCATGACGCGGCGGAACGGCAGCGGATGATCGATGCCGCCCTGGTCGAGGTCGGGCTCGACCCCACCACCCGCGACCGCTACCCCCATGAGTTCTCCGGCGGGCAGCGCCAACGCATCGCCATTGCCCGCGCCATCGTGCTGAAGCCGAGCCTGGTCGTGCTCGATGAACCGACCTCGGCCCTCGACCGGTCGGTGCAGACCCAGATCGTCGATCTCCTGCGCGGGCTGCAGGAGAAGCATGGCTTGGCCTATCTCTTCATCAGCCACGATCTCAAGGTCGTCCGCGCCATGAGCCACCGCATCATGGTCATGCGCAACGGCAAGGTGGTCGAGGATGGCGAGGCCGAGCAGGTGTTCATGGCCCCGCAGCACCCCTACACCCGCGCGTTGCTCGCCGCCGCCTTGGATTTGGAGGCGGTGGAGACGCACGCGGTGAAGAGCTAGCCCGGAACCGCATCGCCGGTCACATTGCCGTTAGGAGCGCTTGCCGCCTGCCCTCGCTTGCGTCCAATCTGACGGCCAAGAGAGGCACACCCTCCGTCCGAGGAACGTCCGATGCAGCGCCGCCCCGCACGCCTTCGCGCCACGCGCCGATGAAGCGGCTCCGGCGTTGACCTCCTTCGGAGCCCCCATGCAGGCCGGGAGGCGCTACCCCATTGCGCGGCCGGGGCGCCTCCGCCTCGAGCATTGGGTGATGGCGGCGACCATGCTGGCGCTGGTCATCCTCATTGTGCTGCCGCTCGTCTGGCTGTTCTGGGGCAGCCTCACCGGCGAGCGCGGGGTGACGCTCGCTTATTTCGAGCGGGCACTCTTGAGCCGGCTCTACTATCAGGCGCTGATCAACTCCCTGGTGCTGGGCGCCTGGACGGGGCTGCTCAGCATCCTCATCGGCGTGCCGCTCGCCTGGGCGGTCTCGCGCAGCAATGTGCCGGGCAAGCCCTTCATGCGGCTGACGGCGAGCATCGCCTATCTGTCGCCGCCCTTCCTCATCGCCATCGCCTACGTCAATCTCTTTAGCCCGAATGCGGGGATCGCCAATCAGCTCCTGCGCGACGTCATGGGCCTGCCGAACCTCACCTTCAACATCTATTCGATGGCGGGGCTGGTGCTGGTGACGGTGCCGCACACCTTCCCCTTCGTCTATCTCTTGGCGGCGAGCGCGCTCGAATCGGTCGATGCGTCCTACGAAGAATCGGCGCAGATCCTGGGCGCCGGCAAACTCCGCACCGCCTTGTCGATCACCTTCCCCCTGGTGGCGCCGGCGATCCTTTCCGGGGCCCTCATCGGCTTCGTCAACGCCATCGCCCTTTTCGGCTCCCAGGCCATCGTCGGCTTGCCCGGCCGCATCTTCACGCTGCCGACGCGGATCTACGCCTTGTTCAGCTACCCGCCGCAATACGGGCTCGCCTCGGCCTTGTCGCTGATCCTGGTGGCCATCACCATTCTCGCCCTCTATCTGCAGAGGGCCTATCTCGCGCGCCGCTCCTACGCGACGCTTGCCGGCAAGGGTGTCAGGACCGAGCTCGTCGATCTCGGATCCTGGCGCTGGCTCGTCTTCGGTTTCTCGGTTCTCATATTCATCGTCGCCATTCTGCTGCCCTATGCGGCGCTCGTCGCCGTGTCCTTCAGCAAGTCCTGGGGCCTCGCCTTCTGGCAGAACCTCACCTTGGCCAATTATCGTTTCGTGCTGTTCGAGTATGACGTGACCCAGCGCGCCATCCTGAACAGCCTGGTGCTGGCAACGCTCGCCGCCAGCATCGCCGCCATGCTGGGTGTGGTCATCGGCTGGATCGATCTCCGCACCACCGTGATCGGCCGGCGTCTCATCGACTATGTCTCGCTCATTCCCCTCGGTCTGCCCGGCATCGTCATGGCGGTAGCGCTCATCCAGTTCTGGCTGAGCCTGCCGCTGCCGCTCTACGGCACGCTCATGATCCTGCTCCTCGCCTATGTCGCACGCTACATCCCGATCGGCGTGCGCGCCGCCAATGCGGCACTCCGCCAGGTCGATCCTTCGCTGGAGGAGAGTGCCCGCATCCTCGGCGCCTCCTGGGCCTTCACCCTGAAGGAGATCACCTTGCCCTTGATCCGTCCTGCGCTCTTCGCCGGCTGGATTCTCATCTTCGTGCCGGCGATCCAGGAGCTGAGCGCTTCCATCCTCCTCTTCAGCTCGAGCTCGATCACGCTCGCGGTTGCCGTCTACAACCTCTATGAGACCGGCCATCTCGAGCCGGTGGCGGCGCTCGCCATCCTCAACATGGCGATCATCGGGGCGGCCATCGCCGTCGCCAATCGTTTTGGCGGCGAGCGCCGCGGCGTCGGTATGACCCAGAGCGCGCAATGACCGGGATGCTGATCGAGGGACTGACCAAGCGCTATGGCGGCGCCACCCCGGAGATGGCCGCCGTCAGCGGGCTCAGCCTCGACATCGGCCCGCAGCAATTCATCACGCTGCTGGGGCCCTCGGGCTGCGGCAAGAGCACCACGCTCCGCCTGATCGCGGGCTATCTCAGGCCCGATGCCGGCACCATCGCCGTCGGCGGACGCCTCCTCTCCGCCCCTGAGCGCGTGGTCCCGCCCGAGGAGCGGGGCATGGGCATGGTCTTTCAGAACTATGCCGTGTGGCCGCACAAGACGGTGTTCGAGAACGTCGTCTTCGGGCTCCGCGTCCACAAAGTGGCCAAGCGCGAGGCCGCCGACCGCGTCGCCAAGATCCTCGATCTCGTGCATCTAAGCGGGCTCGAGGACCGGTTCCCCGGCGAGCTCTCCGGCGGCCAGCAGCAGCGCGTCGCACTCGCCCGCAGCCTGGTCGTCGAGCCGGCGATCCTCTTGCTCGACGAGCCGCTCTCGAACCTGGACGCCAAGCTGCGCGAGCGCATGCGCTCGGAGCTGAAATCCCTGCAGCGCCGGACCGGCATCATCTTCGTCTACGTGACCCACGACCAGGCGGAGGCGCTGGCGCTGTCCGATCGTATCGCCGTCATGCATCAGGGCCGCCTGCAGCAATTCGGCACGCCGCGCGAGGTCTATGAGAGGCCGGCGAACCCAGTGGTCGCCGACTTCATGGGCGTGGTCAATCTGCTGCCGGGCACCGTTCAGGCGCGCGACGCCGCCGGAGGGCTGGTTGCCGCCGGGCCGTTCCGCCTGCGTGCCTCCCTGCCGCCGGGGCTCGGCCCGGGCGATGCCGTCGACATCGCCATCCGGCCGGAGCGGATCCGCTTCGCTGTCGCCGCAGACGCGGAGGATGCGGTCGCGGCCGAGGTCGAGGAGCTGAGCTATCTCGGCAGCCAGAGCGAGTATACCCTGGTCCTGGCGAACGGGACCCGGCTCCGCGCGCAAGCCCCCGCCGCGATCGATCATGGGGTGGGTGCGACCGTCCGCATCATCATCGAAGATGGCGGATGCACGGTATTCCCGCGTGAGGTGGCGGAAGAGCCCCGGGGCCAATGAACGGGCAAAGGGAGGCGATGATGCAAGGCTGGGCAAGGCTCCGCGGAAAGTGCGCCGGAGCGGCGCTGCTGCTCGGCGCCCTCTTGCTGGGCCCCCTTTTGCTGGGCCGGGGTGCGGGTGCGGCGGAATTCACCCCCGACCCCGTCGACATGGCAGCGGCCAAGCGCGAAGCCGCGGTCAATTGGTACACCTCCACGCCGATCGCGGCCGCACAGAAGATTGCGCTCCTGTTCGAGCAGGCCAGCGCCATCAAGGTGCAGCTCTTCCGCTCCGGCGGTTCGGCGGTGATGAGCCGCTTCATGCAGGAGCTCGATGCCAAGCGCATCGCCGCCGACGTGCTCACCACCTCCGATCCGGCGGCCTCGGCGATCCTGGCGCGGCGCGGCGTCTTCGTCGCCTTCAAGCCGAAATTCTTCGATGCGGTGCCGGACGAGGCCAAGGACAAGGACGGCTTCTACGTCGCCCAGCGCCTCAACATGCTGGGCATGTTCGTGCGCGCCGACAAGGTGCCGGCGGCGGATCGGCCGAAGACCTGGACCGACCTCGCCAATGCCAAATACAAAGGCAAGCTGGTGATGGCGGACCCGTCATTCACCGCCCTCCAGCTCATTGCTGTCGCCACGCTCGCCGAGAAGCTGGGCTGGGGCTTCTATGAAAAGCTGCGCGCCAACGACATCATGATCGTGCAGGGCCACGAGCAGGTCGAGGATGCCTTGAAGCGCGGCGAGCGCCTGATCGCCGCCGAAGGGCTCGACAGCTACGCCGTCGACGACCGCAAGGCCGGGCACGACATCCTGACTATCTATCCGAGCGAAGGTGCGTTTGCCATCGCGTCCCCCACCGCGATCATCAAGGGCTCGCCCCACCCCAATGCGGCGAAGGCCTTCGCTGAGTTCATGCTGAGCGACGCGGTGCAGATGATGTTCCCCGCCGACGGCCACTACGCCTCGCGCAAGGACGTGCCCCCGCCGGCGGGAAGCCCCAAGCTGGGCGACCTGGCGCTGCTGCCGGTCGACTACGCCTATGTCGAGCGCGCCACGCCCGAGATCAAAGCCCGCTTCAACGAAATCTTCCAGTAGAGAAGACCCTCACCCTAACCCTCTCCCGGGGGGTGGGCTTTGGGAGGGGGTGAGGATCACCCCCTCCCCAACCCTCCCCGGGCGGGAGAGGGGACAGGAGAAGGCTCGCGATTTTGCCCCCTCTCCCGCACCGCGGGGTCGGGGCCGCAAAGCGGACCGACGATGGGGTGAGGGTCCGTTGCGCCGACCGAGCGCGGTCCCTCAATCCTCGAGCTGGACGAAGCTCAAGGCCTGGTGTGCGGTCCGGCGCACGTGCTTGCGCTTGAGGGAGGCATTGAGGAAGCGGTTGAGTGCCGCCAGCACCACTCCCTCGATCTCCGGCGCCAATCCTCTCTCCACCTCCTCGCTCGCGGCGAGGAAGGTCTTCAGGAGATGTGCTGAGAGAATGTAGCGGTCCTCGCCGTGATCGGTGATGCGGCGGATGCTGTCGGCATGGAAGGCTTGGCGATCGCCGACCCGCCACCGCGCGAGGTGATCGCCTTCTTGGGTGAAGCCGGTGTTGCGGGCGACGAAGCAGGCCATCTGCAGGAGGGCTGCCGGCCACAGCTCGGGAAAGCGGCTGCATTGCGCTCTCGCCGCATTGGCGAAGGTGATTCCGTGGGTGAAGTCGAGCCAGTTGACGTTCTGAGCGACGGTGCTGTCGGTCTTGGCATCCCAGCCGGTGTCGAATTCGAGGAGATTGGCGGCGGCAGCCGCCAACAGCCCGTCATAGAGCCTGGCCGGCGCCACGGTCTCTGCCGAATCGACCAGCGCCTTCAGCGCCTCTTCGACCGATCGCCCGCGGATGTTGGGCGGCATCGCCGCGGCATCGCCGCTCCCGTTCGCCGGTCGCGGCCAGGAGCGGAACGCTTCGCCATAGGCGCGGAACTCGGGGATGCGATCCTCGCGCGGGGCATAGACGAAGGCGCGCACCAAGGCCAAGAGCAGCGGCGCCTCGACGCTTCGCCCCAGCCTTTGGATGAGCCGGCCTGAGTGGCGGAGATAGATGAGGGAGTGGCCGAAGCCGGCGTAATGCGCCAATGCCGCCCGGGTCAGCGCCCCCTCGATGTCGGCGAAGTGCAGGCCCTGGGATAGGGCGCCGCGGAGAGTGGCGATCGCCCGGGTCTCGTCCTCGGCCTCGAACGCGGCCAGAAATTCCGCCTCGTCCCAAGGCGTCTCGGCCTCCGCATAGGGGAAATGCTCCTCGCCCGCGACCTCGAAAGCCATGTAGCCGATCGCCTCCAGGATGGCGACGAGGCGGGTCTCCGCATCGTTGCTGCCGTCATGGAGTCGGAGCCAGGCTTCGGCCGCGGCGAAGGCGTGGGTGGTGCCGTATTGGAGGCGGTCGTGCGACCATCCGATCGCGGCGGCGACCGCGGTCACCGGATCCGCCTCGGCCTTCGCCAGCCGCGCGATCTCGCGGGCGATCCGGTCATATTCCTCGTCCTCGAAGGCGGATTTGAGGTTGGCGAGCGCCCGCTCCCTCAGCTCCGCCTTCGGCGGATCGGCGATGTCGACCCAGACCGCGCCGTCGACGGTCCGGGTCGGATAGGTCCTGAGCCGGTCCCCGCCATAGAGATTGGCGCCGGTCTTGAGATCGAATTTCCAATTGTGCCAGTTGCAGGTGAGCACGCAGGCGCCGTCGAGCGTGCCCTCCCGCAACGGATAGCCCTCATGCGGGCAGCGGTTGTTGCAGGCGAAGACGCCGTCTGCCGTCTGAAACAGCGCGATCTGCTTGCCCTCGACCTTGGCGACTGCCTTGCCGGCGCCACCGAGCTTCGCGGCTTCGATGGCCTTGCGCCAGGTCCCGCCAAGCGTCTCGCCGCTTGCCCTTCCAGCCTCGATCTCGGTCCTACCCATGATCTTCCTCCCGGCGGGCCGTCTGATTTGCAAAGCAATTGCTTTTCTTATTTGGATCCGGGCCGCCGCATTAGTCAAGCCATTCCTTGTCAAATTCCGTTGAGGGCCGGCGCTCGCGATGTTAGGAAGAAGCCATGAGCGAGCCCACCGCCGAGCGCATCCTGTTTCATCTTAAGACGAAAGCGCCGCTGACGGCAGCCGATCTGGCACGCCTGCTGGCGATCACCCCCATGGGGGTGCGCCAGCATCTGACCCGTCTGGCGGAGGACGGACTGGTGATGCACACCGATGAGCGGCATTCCGTCGGCCGTCCGAAGCGCCAGTGGCGCTTGAGCGCCAAGGCCGAGGGGCGCTTCCCCGACAGCCATGCGCAGGTGACGGTAGAGCTGATCGGTGCGGTCGCGAAGCTCTTTGGTCCCGACGGTCTGGAGCGGCTCATTGCCGAGCGCGAGCGCGACACGCTCAGCCGCTATCGCCAGGGCCTGGAAGGTGCGAAGACCTTGAAGGCCCGCCTCCAGCGCCTGGCCAGGCTGCGCTGCGAGGAAGGCTACATGGCCGAAGTCCTGGCCGCACCCGGTGGCGGCGCGCTCTTCGTCGAGAACCATTGCCCGGTCTGCGCGGCAGCCCGCGCCTGCCAGGGGTTCTGCCGCTCCGAGCTCGAAATCTTCAAGGCTCTCCTGCCGGACCATAGCGTCGAGCGCGTCGACCACATCTTGGCCGGCGCTCGGCGCTGCGCCTACCTCGTGCAGCCTCGGCGCACACCCCGTCACTGAAGCCAAGCGAGCCCCGATCATGGCGATGCTGTTCAAATCCGGGGCCGGCCGCACCGAGTGGTGGCGGAACGAGCTGACCCGGCTCGAGCCCGGCCTCGACTTCCGCGTCTGGCCCGAGATCGGCGATCCAACGGAGATCGAATTCGCGCTCGGCTGGGAATTCCCGCCGGGCTCGCTCCATCGCTTTTCGAACTTGAAATGCCTCTGCTCGATCGGCGCCGGCGTCGATCACGTCTTCCGCGATCCCAACCTGCCGCCGAACCTGCCGATCGTCCGCATCGTCGATCCGTGGATGACCAACGCGATGAGCGAGTTCGTGGCGCTCAACGTGCTGAGATTCCACCGCTACGATCCGGAGTATCGCCGCCTGCAGACCGACGGCATCTGGGGCGAGGAGGTGCCGTCGCCGGATTCGACGACAAGGCGGGTCGGCATCATGGGCTTGGGCGTGCTGGGCCAGGATGCGGCGGCCAAGCTCATTCCCTTCGGCTTTCCCATCGCCGGCTGGAGCCGGCGGCCGAAAACGGTTCCGGGTGTGGAGAGCTTCTCCGGGGCGGCCGGGCTCGACGCCTTACTCGCCCGCACCGACATTCTGGTGATGCTGCTGCCGCTGACGCCGGAGACCACGGGCCTCCTCGACCGGCGCCGCCTCGCCCTCATGCCGAAGGGGGCCGCCATCGTCAACGCCGCCCGTGGCGCCATGATCGTCGAAGCCGATCTCTTGGCGGCCCTCGAGTCCGGCCACATCGCCGGTGCCGCCCTCGATGTCTTCGCCCAGGAGCCGCCGCCCAAGGATCACGCCTTCTGGCGCCATCCCAAAGTCGTGCTGACCCCGCACATCGCCGCCATCACCAATCCCAGCACGGCATCGCCGCAGATCATCGACAATTACCGCCGCGCCCGCGCCGGCCAGCCCCTCCTCAACCGCGTCGACCCTTCCGTCGGATACTGAAGATTGGAATATTCACCACGGAGGCACGGAGAACACGGAGTTAGGATCTGAATGCATGCGCGCTTTGCGCGAGAAATTCTTCTTGTCTCCGTGATCTCCGTGCCTCCGTGGTGAATCCTTTCGGAGGCGCTCACCGCCGTTCCAGATCCTTGCCGCCCAAGAAGCCGCGGTTCCAGGTGGGCGCCATCAGGATCTCATTGATGCAGACATGGGCCGGCATCTCGGCGACGAAGCGGATGGTGCGGCCGAGATCGTCCGGCTGCAGCATGCGAGCTAGCTCGTCGGGCCCGGGCGGCACCGGACGATCGAGGAGAATGGGTGTCGCCACCTCGCCCGGGCAGATCGCGGTGGCGCGGATGCCGTTCACGCATTCCTCGCGGTTGAGCGACATGGTCATCACCACCACGCCGTGCTTGGCCGCTGAGTAGCCGCCGCCGGCCATCGCCGATTCGAAGCGGCCGGCCCAGGAGGCGATGTTGATGATCTGCCCGGCCTTGCGCCGACGCATCGCCGGGAGCACGGCCTGAATGCAATAGAAGGTGCTGTTGAGGTTGGTGCTGACCAGATTGTCCCAGTGTTCCGGCGTCAGGTTTTTCCAATAGCGCTCCTTGACGTTGCCGCCGGCGCTGTTGACGAGGATGTCGAGAGGCCCGTGCTCCTGGGCGATCTTGGCGGCGGCCTCGGCGACCGCCTTGGCCTTGGTCACGTCCACCGCCAACGCGGTCGCCTTGCCCCCCTGCTTGGCGATGACGTCGACCGCCTCGTCCAGCTTCGCCTGGCGGCGCCCGGAGAGGATCACCCGCGCGCCTGCCTCTGCCAGCTCCTTGGCACCGGCGAGTCCGATCCCGGTGCCGGCACCGGTGATCCAGACGAGCTTGTCGTCGAGCGTACCCATGTTGGATCTCTCCCTAACGTCCTAGTTCGCTGTCTTCTGATTCGAATTATTTCGTCATGGCCGGGCTCGTCCCACGGCTGTCCGGTTTAGTTTTTGTGGCTCATCAGGGAATCGAGTGGGCGAATTGAGGGGTTGAAGGCGACCCGAAGCCACGTGGATATTGGGTTTTTGGGGTGTCGCCAGGTGCTGGGGTTTGGCATGCTGGCGGCATGGGCAGATCAGCGAAGCCGGCGCGGC
>JACQAG010000014.1 GCA_016195085.1 Pseudomonadota bacterium
ATCTCGGACCGTTCGATGGCCATCGCGCGCTCGTCCTTGTCGACGCCGCGGCGCGAGAACACCCGCACCTCGACGACGGTGCCGGACACGCCCGGCGGCAGCCGCAGGCTGGTGTCGCGCACGTCCGACGCTTTTTCGCCGAAGATGGCGCGGAGCAACTTTTCTTCCGGCGTCATCGGCGATTCGCCCTTCGGCGTCACCTTGCCGACCAGAATGTCGCCCGGCTTGACCTCGGCCCCGACATAGACGATGCCCGCCTCGTCGAGGTTCTTGAGCGCCTCCTCGCCGACATTGGGGATATCGCGGGTAATGTCTTCCTGGCCGAGCTTGGTGTCGCGGGCCATCACCTCGAATTCCTCGATATGGATCGAGGTGAAGACGTCGTCCGAGACGATACGCTCGGAAATCAGGATCGAGTCCTCGAAGTTGTAGCCGTTCCACGGCATGAAGGCGACCAGCACGTTGCGGCCGAGGGCCAGCTCGCCGAGCTGGGTCGACGGACCGTCGGCGATGATATCGCCGGCCTTGACGATATCGCCTTTCTTGACCAGCGGGCGCTGCGTGATGCAGGTGTTCTGGTTCGAGCGCTGGAACTTGAGCAGGTTGTAGATATCGACGCCCGGCGCCGTGTGCGAGGTTTCCTCGGTCGCGCGCACAACGATACGCGTCGCGTCGACCTGATCGACCACGCCCGACCGCTTGGCGCCAATCGCCGCGCCCGAATCGCGGGCAACGACGCCTTCCATGCCGGTGCCGACCAGCGGCGCCTCGGTGCGGATCAACGGCACCGCCTGACGCTGCATGTTGGAGCCCATCAGGGCGCGGTTGGCGTCGTCGTTCTCGAGGAACGGAATCAGCGCCGCCGCCACCGAGACGAGCTGCTTGGGCGAAACGTCGAGGAAGTCGATCTGCTCGGGACGGACAAGCACGAAATCGCCGCCGCGCCGGCAGTTGATCATCTCGGCGACGATCCGGCCGCGCCCATCGATCTCGATATTCGCCTGGGCGATGTTGTACTTGCTCTCCTCCATCGCCGACAGATAGACGATTTCTTCGGTCACCCGGCCATTGGTCACCCGCCGGTACGGACTCTCGATGAAGCCGTAACGGTTGACCCGCGCATAGGTGGCGAGCGAGTTGATCAGCCCGATATTGGGACCTTCGGGCGTCTCAATCGGACAGATGCGGCCGTAATGCGTCGGGTGCACGTCGCGCACCTCGAAGCCGGCGCGCTCGCGCGTCAGGCCACCCGGCCCGAGCGCCGAAAGCCGCCGCTTGTGGGTGATTTCCGACAGCGGATTGGTCTGGTCCATGAACTGCGAGAGCTGGCTCGAGCCGAAGAACTCGCGCACCGCCGCCGCCGCCGGCTTGGCGTTGATCAGATCGTGCGGCATTACCGAATCGATCTCGACCGTCGACATGCGCTCGCGGATGGCGCGCTCCATGCGCACCAGGCCGATGCGGAACTGGTTCTCCAGCAGCTCGCCCACGCCCGTCCTTAAGCTCGACCAGCGTCTTGATGATCGCCAGGATATCCACCTTGCGCAGCGTGCGGATGGTGTCGGCGGCCTCGATGCTGAGGCGCGAGTTCATCTTGACCCGCCCGACCGCCGACAGATCGTAGCGTTCGCCGTCGAAGAACAGGCCCTTGAACAACGTTTCCGCCGTGTCCAATGTCGGCGGTTCGCCCGGCCGCATGACACGATAGATCTCGATCAGCGCATCCTCGCGGGTCGCGTTCTTGTCGGCCTTGAGGGTGTTGCGCATATAGGGGCCGACGGTCAGGTGGTCGATGTGGAGCGTCGGGATCGACGTGATTTTCGCCTCTTCCAGCGCCTTGATCGTCGCCGCCGTGATCTCGTCGCCGGCCTCGGCGTGAATCTCGCCGGTCGCCTCGTTGATCATGTCGACGGCGAGGTAGCGGCCCTTCATGTCCTCCGCCGTGGCCAACACCTCCTGGACGCCTTCGTCCTTGAGCTTGCGGGCGAGCCGCGGCGTGATCTTGGTGCCGGCCTCGGCCAGCACCCGGCCGGACTTTGCGTCGATGAGGTCGCTGGCGAGCTTCGCCCCGCGCATGCGCTCGGGGTTGAACTGGGTCTTCCAGCCCTTCTTGCTCAGCGCAAAGACGACCTGATCGTAGAAGTAATTGAGGATCTCCTCGTTGTTCATGCCCTGCGCTTCGCCGTGCTGCAGCGGCTTGCTCGCCGCCTCGCGCTCGGCGCGCAGCTTCTCGGTCGCCGCCGAGTCGAGCGCCATCAGCAGCGTCGTCACCGGCAGCTTGCGGCGGCGGTCGATGCGCACATAGACGAGATCCTTGGCGTCGAACTCGAAGTCGAGCCACGAGCCGCGATAAGGAATGATGCGCGCGGCATAAAGGTACTTGCCCGAGGAGTGGGTCTTGCCCTTGTCGTGGTCGAAGAACACGCCGGGCGAGCGATGCATCTGCGAGACGATGACGCGTTCGGTGCCGTTGACGATGAACGTGCCCTTGTCCGTCATCAGCGGCATGTCGCCCATATAGACGTCCTGCTCCTTGATGTCGCGGATGGAGCGGGCGCCGGTGTCCTCGTCGACGTCCCACACGACGAGGCGGAGCGTCACCTTGAGCGGCGCGGCGAAGGTCATGCCGCGCTGCTGGCATTCGTCGACGTCGTATTTCGGCGGCTCGAGCTCGTACTTCACGAACTCGAGTTGCGAACGATCGGAGAAGTCACGGATCGGAAAGACCGAGCGGAAGACTTCCTGCAGGCCGAACGGCTTGCGGCTGTCCTGCGGCACGTCCATCTGCAGGAACGCGGCGTAGGAACTCTTCTGCACCTCGATGAGATTGGGCATCGGCGTCACTTCGGGAAGACGCCCGAAGGACCTGCGAATGCGCTTGCGGCTCATCACGGATTGCACCATGGAACTCCTCTTCGCCTACCAAATCGACCCTTTGAATTCTCGGACACAAGCCGTCGAAACGGCGAGTCCGGCGGGCGACGGGCGCCGCCCGCCGGACATCGTCGTTACTTGACTTCCACCGTGGCGCCGGCGTCTTCGAGCTGCTTCTTGAGCTTCTGCGCCTCGTCCTTGCCCACGCCCTCCTTGACCGCTTTCGGCGCGCCTTCCACCAAGTCCTTGGCCTCCTTGAGGCCAAGCGCGGTGATGGCGCGCACTTCCTTGATCACATTGATCTTCTTTTCGCCCGCCGCGATAAGGATGACGTTGAACTCGGTCTGCTCGACGGCGGCAGCGGCCGCCGGGGCACCGCCGCCCGCGGCGGCGACGGCCACCCGCGCCGCGGCGGAAACGCCCCACTCCGCCCTGCTTGCGTGCATGGGCACCGACGACCCGGGCCAACTGCGCCGCCGGGGCGCCGATGACCGTGGCCAGCCGGGTTGCCGGCGCGGCGATCAGGCCGGCCAGCTTCGCCCTGAGCTCGGTAAGCGAGGGCAGGCTGGCCAAGGCCTTGACGCCGGCCACGTCGAGCATGCGCTCGCCGAGGCTGCCGCCGACGATGGTCAGCTTCTTGTTCTTGTTCGAAAACTCGACGGCGACCTTGGCCGCAGCCACCGGATCCTGGCTGTGGGCGATTGCCGTCGGGCCCTTGAACAAGGGTGAAAGCCGCTGGTATTGGGTACCGTCCAGCGCGCGACGCGTGAGCCGGTTCTTCGCAATTTTCAAGCCGGCGCCCGCTGCCCGCATCTGCCGACGCAAGTCGGTGATTTCGGCAACCGTGAGACCCGCCTGCTGCGTCACGACGACGAGCGAGGCGCCCTGCACGGTCTTGTTCAGCGAGGCGATCAGCTTTTCCTTGTGCGAACGGTCCACGTATCGTCTCCAACGTTGGGTTCGACGCGCCCGACCTTGCGGCCGACGCGGCGAACCGGTTGCACCAAGCCGCCTCCCGCGGATCGCCAATGGGAGGACAGCCGCTCAACCTGTCCCAGAAGTTCTAGCCGTTCGCCGATCGATCCCCGTCGCCGAGGATGGCCGGCGCATTGCTGCGACCTCTGTCTATGCAGGCGGCCCGGTAAGGCCATTACGCTTGCCGCACCTGCAGTCTCGGACAGGAAGGACCAGGGCCCCGCGCTTGCGGCGCCCCGCTCCCCTGCGACCGCCGCCGCTCGTCCCGTGATCCGCCGGGCGCGAACGACGACGGAATCTCGTTTACCCGGCGGCGCCGGCGGCACCGCCGCCGATACCCGACACGTCGAGCTTGACGCCCGGCCCCATGGTCGAGCTCAGCGTCGCCTTCTTGATGTAAATTCCCTTGGCGCCCGACGGACGCGCGCGGTTGATCGCCTCGATGAACGCCGTGACGTTGGCGGCGAGCGCCTGCTCGCTGAAGCTCGCCTTGCCGACGCCGGCATTGACGTTGCCCGTCTTGTCGGCGCGGAACTGCACCTGTCCGCCTTTGGCGTCCTTCACCGCCTGCGCCACGTTCGGCGTGACGGTGCCGAGCTTGGGGTTGGGCATGAGGCCGCGCGGCCCCAGGACCTTGCCGAGCTTGCCGACCACCGCCATCATGTCGGGCGCCGCGATCACGCGGTCGAATTCGATATTGCCCGCCAGAACTTTCTCGGCGAGGTCCTCGGCGCCGACCACGTCGGCCCCGGCCGCCTGCGCATCCTTGGCCCGATCGCCCTTGGCAAACACCGCAACCCGCACTTTCTTGCCGGTGCCGCTCGGCAACGCGACGACGCCGCGCACCGTCTGGTCCGCGTGGCGCGTATCGACGCCCAGCGTCATGGTGAGCTCGATCGTCTCGTCGAATTTCGCCGTGGCCCGCGTCTTGACCAGCTTCACCGCATCGGGGACGGGATAGCTCTTGTCGCGGCTGATGCCGTCATAGGCCTTGGCGATACGCTTTCCTGCCGTTGCCATGATCTTACTCCACCACTTCGAGGCCCATCGAGCGCGCCGATCCGGCGATCATGCGCATCGCGGCCTCGATGTCGTTGGCATTGAGATCCACCATCTTCTTCTCGGCGATCTCGCGGATTTGCGCCTTCGTCACCTTGCCCGCCGATTCGCGCCCCGGCGTCTTCGAACCGCCCTCGAGCTTTGCCGCGCGCTTGAGGAACCACGAGGCCGGCGGCGTCTTCATGATGAAGCTGAAGCTGCGGTCGCTGAACGCGGTGATCGTCACCGGAATCGGCATGCCGGCCTCCACCTTCTGGGTCTGCGCATTGAACTGCTTGCAGAACTCCATGATGTTGAGGCCGCGCTGGCCGAGCGCCGGACCGATCGGCGGCGACGGATTGGCCTGCCCCGCCGGGACCTGGAGCTTGATGTAGCCGACGACTTTTTTTGCCATGTACCGCTTCCTTTCAGGCTCCCGGCGGGGGCCGCAACGATCGCGACGTGCCGGTCAGCGCCTTGACGCGAATTTCTAGACCTTCTCGACCTGCGAGTATTCCAAGTCGACCGGCGTCGGACGCCCGAAGATCGACACCGAGACCTTGAGCCGCGCCTTCTCCTCGTCGACGTCCTCGACCATGCCGTTGAATGAGGTGAACGGCCCGTCGCAGACGCGGACCTGCTCGCCGACCTCGAAGGTGATGGAGGGCTTTGGCCGCTCGATCCCTTCCTTGATCTGGCGCATCAGGCGCTCGGCCTCGGCATTGGTGATCGGCGTCGGCCGGCCGCGACCGCCGAGGAAGCCGGTCACCTTGGGCGTGTTCTTGACCAGGTGCCAGGTCTCGTCGGTCATCTCCATCTTCACCAGCACATAGCCGGGGAAGAACTTCCGCTCGGCGTTCACCTTCTTGTTGCCCTTGCGCACTTCCACCACGCTGTCGAGCGGCACCAGCACCTCCTCGAACAATTGCTGCATGCCCTTCTGTTGCGCCTGTTCCTTGATCGAGCCGGCGACCTTCTTCTCGAAGCCCGAATAGACGTGCAGCACGTACCAGCGCGCGGTCATATCCAGCTCCCTAGCCCACGATCTGACGGATGACGAACGCCGCGACGCTGTCGATGATGAAGAAGAACAGCGCGGCGAGAATCGACATCAGGAACACCATCGCCGTGGTGACGAGCGTTTCCTTGCGCGACGGCCAAGTGACCTTGGCGATTTCCTGGCGCACCTGGCGAACGAACTCGCCGGGAGGCATGCGCGTCGGGTTGGTGCCGCTGCCATTCATGAAATATCGTCCATTCCGTTCGTCATCGATCGCTTGCCTGTCTTGACCCTGCTGCGCCGTCCCGCCTGCCGCCCGGGAATGGCAGGAGTGGAGGGTCTCGAACCCCCAACCCCCGGTTTTGGAGACCGGTGCTCTACCAATTGAGCTACACTCCTACACCGTCGGTCGGGCGTTCCTCGGGCCCTGTTCGTTCGCGGTTGCCGTGCGGTGCCATCGGTGGCGGATTGTCGTCCCTTCGCCTACTCGATGATTTTGGCGACGATGCCGGCGCCGACGGTGCGGCCGCCCTCGCGGATGGCGAAGCGCAGCCCCTCGTCCATCGCGATCGGCACGATCAGGTGCACCTCCATCGAGATGTTGTCCCCCGGCATCACCATCTCTCCGTCGTCCGGAAGTAGAATTGCGGCCGGTAGTTCGTGAAAAACGGCGTGTGCCGCCCGCCCTCTTCCTTCGTCAGGATGTACGCCTCCGCCTTGAACTTCGTGTGCGGCGTGATACTCCCCGGCGCCGCCAGCACCTGCCCGCGCTCCACTTCCTCCCGCTTCGTCCCCCGCAAGAGAGCGCCGATGTTGTCCCCAGCCTCGCCCGAATCCAGCAGCTTGCGGAACATCTCCACCCCCGTCACCACCGTCTTCGTCGTCGCCTTCATCCCGACGATCTCCACCTCGTCGTTCACCTTGACGATCCCTCGCTCCACCCGCCCCGTCACCACCGTCCCGCGCCCCGAGATCGTGAATACGTCCTCGATCGGCATCAAAAACGGCTTGTCCTTCGGCCGCGCCGGCTGCGGTATCGCCTCGTCCACCGCCGCCATCAGCTTGATGATCGCGCTCTTCCCCAGCTCCGGGTCCCGCCCCTCCAGCCCGGCCAATGCCGACCCCCGGATCACCGGAATCTTGTCCCCCGGAAACTCGTACTTCGACAAAAGCTCCCGCACCTCCAGCTCCACCAGGTCCAACAGCTCCGGGTCCTCCACCATGTCCACCTTGTTCAGGAACACCACAAGAGCCGGCACCCCGACCTGACGAGCGAGGAGGATATGCTCGCGCGTCTGCGGCATCGGCCCGTCCGCCGCCGACACCACCAGGATCGCCCCGTCCATCTGCGCCGCGCCCGTGATCATGTTCTTGATGTAGTCCGCGTGCCCCGGACAATCCACGTGCGCGTAGTGCCGGTTCTTCGTCTCGTACTCCACATGCGCCGTGTTGATCGTGATCCCCCGCGCCTTCTCCTCCGGCGCCTTGTCGATCTGGTCGTACGCCATGAACGTCGCCCCGCCCGTCTCCGACAGCACCTTCGTGATCGCCGCCGTCAGCGTCGTCTTCCCGTGATCGACATGACCTCGTAGTGGTCGAAATGCATGGTGTAGGTGGCGCGGCCCTGGGTCATTCCCCGCAGCGTGTTGACATAGCCGAACATGTTGGCCAGCGGCACCCGCGCGTTGATCACCTCGGCATTGCCGCGCTGTTCCTGCCCGGTGACCCGGCCGCGCCGGCTGTTGAGGTCGCCCATCACCGGGCCGACATAATCCTTCGGCGACACCACCTCGACCCGCATGATCGGCTCGAGCAGTTTCGGCGCGGCGCGCGCCACCGCCTCCTTGAAGCAGGCGCGGGCCGCGATCTCGAAGGCGAGCGCGCTCGAATCGACCTCGTGATAGCCGCCGTCGATCAACGCCGCCTTGAAGTCGATCATCGGAAAGCCGGCGAGCACGCCGGTATGGCGCGCGCCGTCGAGACCCTTCTCGACGCCCGGGATATATTCTCTCGGGACCGAGCCGCCGACGACCTCGCTCTCGAACTCGTAACCGGAGCCAGGGGCCGTCGGCTCGAGCCGAATCTTGATGCGGGCGAACTGGCCCGAGCCGCCGGACTGCTTCTTGTGCGTGTAGGCATGCTCGACGCTGCGCGAGATCGTCTCGCGATAGGCGACCTGCGGCGCGCCGACATTGGCCTCGACCTTGAACTCGCGCTTCATGCGATCGACGATGATCTCGAGATGCAGCTCGCCCATGCCCTTGAGGATGGTCTGGCCAGACTCCTGATCGGTCGATACGCGGAACGACGGGTCCTCGGTGGCAAGCCGCGCCAGCGCCATGCCCATCTTTTCCTGATCGCCCTTGGTCTTCGGCTCGACCGCCACCTCGATGACCGGATCGGGGAACTCCATGCGCTCGAGCACGATCGGCTTATCCGGATCGCACAGCGTCTCGCCGGTCGTCGTGTTCTTGAGGCCGGCAAGCGCGACGATGTCGCCGGCGCAGGCTTCCTTGATGTCCTCGCGGTGATTGGCGTGCATCAGCAGCATGCGGCCGATGCGCTCGCGGCTGCCCTTCACCGAGTTCAGCACGCCGGTGCCGGAATTGAGCGTGCCCGAATAGATGCGCACGAAGGTCAGCGAGCCGACGAACGGGTCGGTCATGATCTTGAAGGCAAGGCCGGAGAACGGCTCGTCGTCCCGACACTTGCGCTCGACCTCCGTCTTGCCGTCGGGCGACGTGCCCTTGACCGCGGCGACGTCGGCCGGCGAGGGCAGGTAGTCGACGACGGCGTCGAGCAGCGGCTGCACGCCCTTGTTCTTGAAGGCCGCCCCGAGCAGGACCGGCACGAACTTGCCGGTGATCGTCCCCTTGCGGATGCATTTGCGCAGCGTCTCCTCGGACGGCTCCACGCCGGCGAGATACGCCTCGAGCGCCGTATCGTCGCCCTCGACCGCGGTCTCGACAAGCGCCGAGCGGTATTTCGTCGCCTGCGCCTTGAGGCCATCCGGAATCTCGCCGACGACGTAATCGGCGCCGAGCGTCTCGTCCTTCCAGGTGATCGACTTCATGCGGATGAGATCGACCAGGCCGACGAAGGCGCTTTCAGCGCCGATCGGCAGCTGCAGAACCAGCGGGTGGGCGCCGAGCCGCTCCTCGATCGTCTGCACCGACATGAAGAAGTCGGCGCCGACGCGGTCCATCTTGTTGATGAAGCAGACGCGCGGCACCTCGTACTTGTCGGCCTGGCGCCACACCGTCTCCGACTGCGGCTCGACGCCGTTGACGCCGTCGAACACGGCCACGGCGCCGTCGAGCACGCGGAGCGAACGTTCCACCTCGATCGTGAAATCGACGTGGCCCGGCGTATCGATGATGTTGACGCGGTGGTCGCGCCAGAAGCAGGTGGTGGCCGCGGAGGTGATGGTGATGCCGCGCTCCTGCTCCTGCTCCATCCAGTCCATCGTCGCGGTGCCCTCATGCACCTCGCCGATCTTGTACGACTTGCCGGTGTAGAAGAGGACGCGTTCCGTCGTCGTCGTTTTGCCGGCATCGATGTGCGCCATGATGCCGATATTGCGGTAGCGGTCGAGTGGTGTCGTGCGAGGCATGACGCCGCCGGATCCTTCTACCAGCGGTAATGGGAGAACGCCCGGTTGGCGTCCGCCATCTTGTGCGTGTCTTCCCGCTTCTTGACCGCCGTGCCGCGATTGTTCGACGCGTCGAGCAGCTCGGCCGACAGGCGCTCCGTCATCGTGTGCTCGGTACGACTGCGCGCGCTGAAGATGATCCAACGGATAGCCAGCGCCTGGCCGCGCTCCTGCCGCACCTCGACCGGAACCTGATAGGTGGCGCCGCCGACGCGCCTGGAGCGGACCTCGAGCGCCGGCCGCACGTTGTCGAGCGCGGCGTGGAACGCCTTGAGCGGATCCTGGCCGGTGCGCTTCTGAATGTGGTCGAGCGCACCATAGACGATGCCCTCCGCCACCGACTTCTTGCCCACATACATGAGGCAGTTCATGAAGCGGCTGAGCGTGGTGTCGCCGAACTTCGGGTCCGGCAGGACATCGCGGCGTTGCGCGGAGCGGCGGCGAGACATCGGCGACTTCTCCTACAATTTCACTTCGGCCGCTTGGCGCCGTATTTCGACCGGCGCTGGCGGCGATCCTTGACGCCCTGCGTGTCGAGGCTGCCGCGGATGATGTGATAACGCACGCCCGGCAGATCCTTGACGCGACCGCCGCGGATCATGACGACGGAGTGCTCCTGCAGATTGTGGCCCTCGCCGGGAATGTAGCTCACCACCTCGTAGCCGTTGGTCAGGCGCACCTTCGCCACCTTGCGCAGGGCCGAGTTCGGCTTCTTCGGCGTCGTCGTATAGACGCGCGTGCAGACGCCGCGCCGCTGCGGCGAGCCGCCGAGGGCCGGCACCTTGTTGCGCTTTGACCGGCGTCTCCGCACAAGACGGATCAGCTGATTGACCGTCGGCATGCCTCGAAATCCCTTCTTGCTCCGCCGCTCGACCGCGCTCCGTCGCCGTCGGGCGACGAAACAAAACGCCTGACGGGAAAGCAACCGCTCTGCTTCCCGCGGATCTGGTGTGCCGATACGTTCGGCGGCAACGTCGATCTGTCGTTTCACCCGGAACCGCGTATCGCACGCAGAAGCGTCCGACGATCGGCCCCTCCAAGGCTGGGCGGAATATATGGGGGTGGGTGGGGGGCGTCAAGCAAATCCCGCCGGACCGTTGCGCCGCGGCAGAGGGCCTAAATCCTCTGCCTCGCCAGCACATTAGGCCAGGTAGCGGAGGCCTCTTGGCGGGCCGAAACCGACCGCCTCAGCGGCCCTGTCGCGGTGCCGTCGCGCGCCGCCCGTCGCCCGGCGAACGTCCCGGGCGACGGTGGCGTCGGCAGCAGCGACTCAGGCCGTGCGGGCGCGCCGACGCCCGCCCGCCGCGGCGCGGGCGCGGGGTGCCTTGGCGGCGGCCGCCTTCGCGTCGCCGTCCGTCGCGCCTTCCGCCCCGGCACCGTCGGTTTCCGCCTTGCCCGCCAACAGCTCACGGTCGCGCTCGGCGGCGATCTCCTTCAGGCGGTTCATCACGCTGCCGGTGCCGGCCGGGATGAGACGGCCGACGATGACGTTCTCCTTGAGGCCGAGCAGATCGTCCTCCTTGCCGACCACCGACGCCTCGGTGAGGACCCGCGTGGTCTCCTGGAACGAGGCGGCGGAGATGAAGGAGCGCGTGAGCAGCGACGCCTTGGTGATGCCCTGAAGCACGGCGCGCCCGGTCGCGGGTTTGAGGCCCTCGGCATTCGCCTTGGCGTTCGCCTCGTCGAATTCCGGACGATCGATCTGCTCGCCGGCGAGATACGTCGTCTCGCCCGCATCGGCGATTTCCACCTTCTGCAGCATCTGGCGGACGATCACCTCGATGTGCTTGTCGTTGATCTTCACGCCTTGCAGCCGGTAGACGTCCTGGATCTCGTTGACGAGATAGGTGGCCAGCGCTTCGATGCCGAGCACGCGCAGAATGTCGTGCGGCACCGGATTGCCGTCCATCAACGGGTCGCCCTTCTGGACGAAGTCGCCCTCCTGAACGCTGATGTGCTTGCCCTTGGGGATCAAGTACTCGACCGGCGTGTCGCCGTTGCTCGGCCGCACGACGATGCGGCGCTTGGCCTTGTAGTCCTTGGCGAACTCGACAACGCCTTCGCACTCGCTGATGATGGCGAAGTCCTTCGGCTTGCGCGCCTCGAACAGCTCGGCCACGCGCGGCAGACCGCCGGTGATGTCGCGCGTCTTGCGCGATTCGCGCGGAACGCGCGCCAGCACGTCGCCGGCCTTGACGTCGGCCCCGCTATCGACCGACAGCACCGCGTCGACCGAAACGAAGTAGCGCGCCTCGAGCCCGCTTGCCAGTTTGATGACGTTCCCCTTCTTGTCGCGCAGCATGATGCGCGGCCTCAGCTCCGCGCCTTTCGGCTGCTGGCGCCAATCGATGACGACCTTGTTCGAGATGCCGGTCGCCTCGTCGACGATCTCTCGCACCGACACGCCTTCGACCAGATCGACATACTCGACGGTGCCTTCCTTCTCGGTGATCACCGGCAGGGTGTACGGATCCCACTCGACCAGGCGCTGACCCTTCTTCACCTCGGCGCCCTCGTCGGCGATCAGCTTCGCGCCGTACGGCAGGCGGTGGCGGGCGCGCTCGCGCCGGTTCTCGTCGATCAGCACCAGCTCGCAGTTGCGCCCCATGATGACGGGCAGTTTCTGGCTGTTGATGACGACGTTGCGGTTGCGGATCGACACCTTGGCGTCGTAGGCCGCCTCGATCGACGACTGCTCGGCGCCGCGTTGTACGGCGCCGCCGATGTGGAAGGTGCGCATGGTCAGCTGCGTGCCCGGCTCACCGATCGATTGCGCGGCGATGATGCCGATCGCCTCGCCGATGTTGACGACCGTGCCGCGCGCGAGGTCGCGCCCGTAGCACTTGCCGCACACGCCGACTTTCGATTCGCAGGTGAGGACTGAGCGGATCTTGACTTGCTCGAGCCCGGCCTTGTCGATCTTTTCCACCTCCTCCTCGGAGATGAGCTGGCCGGCGACGACAACCTTGTCGCCCGACAGCGCGTCGATGACGTCGGTCGCCGCCGTCCGCCCGAGGATGCGCTCGCTAAGCGGCGAAATCACCTCGCCGCCCTCGACCACCGCGCGCATCGTCAGACCCTGTTTCGTGCCGCAGTCGATCTCGGTGACGATCGCATCCTGCGCCACGTCGACCAGACGCCGCGTGAGGTAGCCAGAGTTCGCCGTCTTGAGCGCGGTGTCGGCGAGGCCCTTGCGCGCGCCGTGCGTCGAGTTGAAGTACTCGAGCACGCTCAGCCCTTCCTTGAAGTTCGAGATGATCGGCGTCTCGATGATCTCGCCCGACGGCTTCGCCATCAGACCGCGCATGCCGGCGAGCTGCTTGATCTGCGCCGCCGAGCCGCGCGCGCCGGAGTGGGCCATCATGTAGACCGAGTTGATCGGCTCGCCCTTCTTCGGCTGGCTGATCGCCTTCATCATCTCCTCGGCCACCCGATCGGTGCAGTGCGACCAGGCGTCGACCACCTTGTTGTACTTCTCGCCCTGGGTGATGAGGCCGTCCTGGTACTGCTGCTCGTATTCGGTCACGCGCTCGCGCGTCTCATTGACCAGCTTGGTCTTCGCCGCCGGGATGACGAGATCGTCCTTGCCGAACGAGATGCCGGCCTTGCAGGCGTGGTGGAAGCCCATCGCCATCAGGCGGTCGGCGAAGATCACCGTCTCCTTCTGGCCGCAATGGCGGTAGACCACGTCGATGACGTTGCTGATCTCCTTCTTGGTGAGAAGCTGGTTGACCAGGCCGAACGGCACGTTCGGATGAATCGGCAGGATCTGCGACAGCAGCATGCGGCCCGGCGTGGTGTCGACCACCAGGGTCACCGGCGTGTTGCTGGCATCGACCGTCCGCAATCGGGCCCTGGCCTTCGCGTGCAGCGACACATGGCCGCTGAACAAGGCCTGCTCGATCTCGGCGATGTCGGTGAACACCGTCCCCTCGCCCGCCTCGCCCTCGCGCATCATCGTCAGGAAGTAGAGCCCGAGCACGATGTCCTGGCTCGGCACGATAATCGGCTTGCCGCTGGCCGGCGACAGGATGTTGTTGGTCGACATCATCAGCACGCGCGCCTCGAGCTGCGCCTCGAGCGACAGCGGCACGTGCACCGCCATCTGGTCGCCGTCGAAATCGGCGTTGAACGCGGTGCAGACCAGCGGATGAAGCTGGATCGCCTTGCCCTCGATCAGCACGGGCTCGAAGGCCTGAATGCCGAGGCGGTGCAGCGTCGGCGCGCGGTTGAGCAGAACCGGGTGCTCGCGGATCACCTCCTCGAGGATGTCCCACACCTCCGGACGCTCCTTCTCCACC
>JACQAG010000015.1 GCA_016195085.1 Pseudomonadota bacterium
GCCGGTTGTTGGGTAGTGCGAACTCCGGTGACGTGGAATCCCCCTCACCCGTCGGGGACGTCCGCGCCGGATCCTTCCGGCGCGGGCGTTGGGGACGGGGGGATCCGTCCCCAACCGTCCCGACCGGGTAAGGCGTGGCTGGCGCCACGCCAACCCTTCGCAACCCTCTCCCCCACTGGGGGAGAGGGTAGGGTGAGGGGGAAACGCCGTTTCATTGGAGCATGGTTCTCGTTGATCAGCCGCGCGGCGCCAGCCAGGGCTGGCTTGCGCGCTGCTTTGCCTCGAAGTTGTCGATGGACGGCGCCTTCGCCATGGTGAGGCCGATGTCATCGAGGCCGTTCAACAGGCAGTGCTTGCGAAACGGATCCAGCTCGAAGCGGATCACCTCGCCGTTGGGCCGGGTGATCTCCTGCTTGGCGAGATCGATGGTGAGCCTGGCGTTGGCGCCCTTCTCGGCATCCGCCATCAGCTTGTCGACCTCCGCCTGGGGCAAGGCCAGCGGCAGGATGCCGTTCTTGAAGCAGTTGTTATAGAAGATGTCGGCGAAGCTGGAGGCGATGACGCAGCGGATGCCGAAATCAAGCAAGGCCCAAGGCGCATGCTCGCGGCTGGAGCCGCAGCCGAAATTGGCGCCGGCAACCAGGACCTCCGCCTTGCGATAGGCGGGCTTGTTCAGGACGAAGTCCGGGTTCTCATTGCCCTCGAGGTCGCGCCGGAGCTCGTCGAAGAGATACTTGCCGAGCCCGGTGCGCTCGATCGTCTTCAGGTATTGCTTGGGGATGATCCGGTCGGTGTCGACGTTGATCATCGGCAGGGGGGCGGCGATACCGGTGAGCTCGGTGAATTTCTGCATGGGATTGCTCCTCGCCTCAGCTCTTCGGCAATGGCGTGCGGGCGGACGACTGGCAAACGACGCTCATCCTAGGAGATGAGCTCGCGCACATCGGCGAGCCGGCCGGTGACGGCGGCGGCCACCGCCATGGCCGGGCTCATGAGGTGGGTGCGGCCGCCGCGGCCCTGGCGACCCTCGAAATTGCGGTTCGAGGTGGAGGCGCAGCGCTCGCCCGGCTCGAGCTTATCGGCGTTCATGGCAAGGCACATGGAGCAGCCCGGCTCGCGCCAATCGAATCCCGCCGCCAGGAAGATCCGATCGAGCCCCTCCGCTTCGGCCTGCAGCTTCACCAAGCCCGATCCCGGAACGATCATGGCATAGACCTCGGCGGCGACCTTGCGGCCTTCGGCGATTTTGGCCGCGGCGCGCAGATCCTCGATGCGCCCATTGGTGCAGGAGCCGATGAAGACCTTGTCGATCCTGACGTCCTTGAGGCGCATGCCGGCAGCCAAGCCCATATAGGCGAGCGAGCGCTCCATGGCGTCGCGCTTGGCCGGATCGGCGACGGCGGCGGGGTTGGGCACGCTGCCGGTGATCGGCAGCACGTCCTGCGGGCTGGTTCCCCAGGTCACCTGCGGGGCCACGTCCTTGGCTGCGAGCCTGACCTCCTTGGCGTAAGCCGCGCTGGGATCCGACGGCAACGTCTTCCAATAGGCGAGGGCGGTCTCCCAGGCGCCGGCCTTGGGCGTCATGGCGCGGCCCTCGAGATAGGCGAAGGTGGTCTCGTCCGGGGCGATCAGCCCGGCCCTGGCGCCGGCTTCGATCGACATGTTGCAGACCGTCATCCGGCCTTCCATCGAGAGCTTGCGGACGGCATCGCCCGCATACTCGATGACGTGTCCGGTGCCGCCGGCGGTGCCGACCATGCCGATGACGGCGAGGATCAGGTCCTTGGCGGTGACGCCGATGGGCAAATCGCCCTCGACGGTGACCCGCATGTTCTTCGCCGGTTGCTGCACCAGCGTCTGGGTCGCCAGCACATGCTCGACCTCGGAGGTGCCGATGCCGAAGGCAAGCGCGCCGAAGGCGCCGTGGGTGGCGGTGTGGCTGTCGCCGCAAACGATGGTGGTGCCGGGCAAGGTGAAGCCCTGCTCCGGGCCGATGATGTGCACGATGCCCTGGCGCACATCGTTCATCTCGAAGAGGGGAACGCCGAACTCGCGGCAATTGGCGGTCAGCGTCTCGACCTGGATGCGGCTCTCCTCGTCGTCGATGCCGTGGCTGCGGTCGCTGGTCGGCACGTTGTGATCGGCCACGGCCAGGGTCAGGTCCGCGCGCCGGACCTTGCGGCCGGCCAGGCGCAGGCCTTCGAATGCCTGCGGCGAGGTCACCTCATGCACGAGGTGGCGGTCGATGTAGAGAAGACAGGTGCCGTCGTCCTGCTGGTCGACGAGGTGACTGTCCCAGATCTTGTCGAAGAGCGTGCGCGGCTTCGCCATCGCCATCCTCTCGGCTCCGATCGCTCGAAGAGATTACCCGAAATCGAAACGCCTCAAAGCGAGGTGAGGGCGGGTTTCGATCGGCTGAAAACCGCGCCCCTTGAGCAGCTTCAGGACTGGGCTGGCGCGCTCTCGCCGGCAGCCTCGGCGCCGGCGTCCTCGGCCTCTCCGCCCTGGCGTGCCTGGCGCTCGGTGATGCGCGCCGACTTGCCGGTGCGGCCGCGGAGGTAATAGAGCTTCGCCCGCCGCACTTTGCCGCGACGAACCACCTCGATGCCGGCGATCATGGTGGAGTAGAGCGGAAAGACCCGCTCCACGCCCTCGCCGTAGGAGATCTTGCGCACGGTGAAGGAGGAGTTGAGGCCGGCATTCGAGCGTGCGATGCATACGCCCTCATAGGCCTGCACCCGCTCGCGCGTGCCCTCGATCACCTTGACGTTGACGCGGAGCGTGTCGCCCGGGGCGAAATCCGGCACCGCGCGCTTGGCTTTCAGCTTCTCGACCTGCTCGTGTTCGAGCGTCTGCAACAGATTCATGGCACGTTCACCTCGATCCCAAACTCACTCACTCACGTTCCGGGCTTCGCATCCCGGCTGGCGACATAGCGCGCCCATAGATCGGGGCGCCGTTCCGCCGTCATCCGCTCCGCCTGGCCCTGCCGCCAGGCTCGAATCTTGTCGTGGTGCCCGGAAAGCAGCACCTCGGGCACCTCGCGGCCGGCCCAATCGCGGGGCCTGGTATAGTGCGGGTACTCGAGCAGACCCGCTTGGAAACTCTCCTCTTCGAGCCCTTCGGCGGCGCCGATGACCCCCGGCAGCAGCCGCACCACGGCATCGATCAGGGCGATCGCCGCCGGCTCGCCGCCGGACAAGACGAAATCGCCGAGGCTTATCTCCTCCAGTCCGCGCGCCTCCAGGACGCGCTCGTCGATCCCCTCGTAGCGGCCGCACAGCAAGACCACCCCCGGCTCGCTGGCAAGCTCCCGTATGCGCTCTTGATCGAGCCGACGCCCCCTGGGCGAGAGGTAGGCCTGTGGGCCCCGCCGGCCCGCTGCCGCGGCCAGGGCCGCGTCCACCACATCGGGCCGCAACACCATTCCGGCGCCGCCCCCGAACGGGGTGTCGTCGACGGAGCGGTGTTTATCGCTTGCGAACTCACGGATGTCCAGCGTCTCAAGCCGCCATAACCCGGAAGCCAGCGCCTTGCCGGCGAGGCTATGGGCGAGCGGCCCCGGAAACATCTCCGGGAAGAGGGTGATGACGGTTACCTCCCAGGCCATGGGCTCAGCCCCCCGAGCCGCTGCGCTCGGCCGGCAACAGACCGGGCGGCGGCTCGACCACGATCCGCCGGAGGGCCAGGTCCACCGCCGGCACCACGGCGCGGGTGAACGGCAACAAGGTGCTGCCGCTTGCGTGCCTGACCTCGAGGAGGGCGCCGGCGCCGAAATCCTGCACGGCGCTCACCACCCCCAGCCGCTCGCCGCTGGCAAGCTCGACCGTGAGCCCGATGAGATCGGCGTGGTAGAACTCGTCCTCCCCCGCCACCGGTAGCTGGCCGCGTTCGAGGAAGAGCTTGACCCCGCGCAGGCGCTCGGCCGCATTGCGGTCGGTGACGCCGGGCGCCCGGGCGATCACCACCCCGCCCTTGGCCACCCGTTCCAGCCGGAGCTCGATCGGCTTGCCGTCGGGCTCGGCGATGACCGGGCCATAGGCGAGGAGGTCGGCAGGCTCCTGGGTGAAGCTGCGGACGCGCAAGAGCCCGCCGATGCCTTGCGCACCGACGATCTCGCCGACCAGGAGCCTTGCCGCTTCAGCCATGGGGTTGCCTCGAGGAGCCTCGCCCGCCCGGCTCAGCTGGCCGGCGTCTCGCCCGGAGCCGCCGCCGGCGCCGCGCCGGCCGCCGCTGCCTGACGCTCGAGGCTCTTCTTGCGCGGCTTCGACTTCTCCGGCGTCTCGCGGATCGCCGGCATCGGCCCGAGCTTCGCTTCGCCGAGGAACCGTGCCACCCGCTCGGTCGGCAATGCCCCGTGGGAGAGCCAATGCTTGATACGCTCCTCCTTCAAGGTCAGCCGCTGCGGGTGGTCCTTGGGCACCATCGGGTTGTAGGTGCCCACCTTCTCCAGGAAGCGCCCGTCGCGCGGGCTGGTCGAGGGAGCGACCACGATCGAATAGTGCGGCCGCTTCTTGGCGCCGCCGCGAGCCAGTCTGATCTTCAATGCCATTTGTTGATCTCGTCCTTTTCGCTTCAGGGTTAAACGGGTCGATGACAGACAGCCTCGATGCGATGGCCATCGGGGTCGATGACGAAGGCGGCGTAGTAGTTGGCATGGTAGTGCGGGCGAAGCCCGGGCGGCCCGTTGTCGCCGCCGCCGGCGCCCAGCGCGGCAGCATGGAAGGCATCGACGGATGCCCGGGAGGCGGCGCCGAAGGCGAGGTGGGTTCCGGGCGGCACCGGCATCGGCGCGTTCGTCGGCCCGACCGCGTTCAGCCAGAACATCGGCCGAGACGGCTCGCCAAAGCCGACCGCGGTATCGAATTCCATCACCCGGGCATAGCCCAAGGGCTTCAGCACGGCATCGTAGAAGGCCGCACTTCGCTGCAAATCGGCGACGCCGAAGGATATGTGCTGGAGCATCGCGGTCATCATCCGCGCCCGAACAGGCCCTTGAGCCCATGGCGCATCAGGCCTTTCTGCCCCAGCTTCGAGACCTGCTTCATCATCCGGCTCATGTCCTGGTACTGCTTCACCAGGCGGTTGACTTCGGGCACGCTGGTGCCCGATCCAGAGGCGATGCGGCGCTTGCGGCTGCCGTTCAACAGCCGCACATCGCGGCGTTCCGCCCGGGTCATCGAGGAGATGATCGCCTCCTGACGCTTGACCATGGTGTCGTCGATCTTGGCGCCGGCGAGCTGATCCTTGATCTTGGCGATGCCGGGCAGCATCCCCATGACACCGCCGAGTCCGCCCATCTTGCGCAGCTGGCGGAGCTGGCTTGCCATGTCGTCGAGATCGAAGCTGCCCTTCTGCACCTTGAGGGCGAGCTTCTCCGCTTCCTCGCGGTCGATCGTCTCGGCGGCCTTTTCCACCAGGCTGACGACATCGCCCATGCCGAGGATGCGCCCCGCGATGCGATCGGGATGGAATTCCTCGATCGCATCCAGCTTCTCGCCCACGCCGATGAACTTGATCGGCGCGCCGGTCGCCTGACGCATCGAGAGCGCCGCACCGCCGCGAGCATCGCCGTCGACCCGGGTCAGCACGATGCCCGTCACTCCGATGCGCTCCTGAAAGCTCCGGGCAAGGTTGACCGCGTCCTGGCCGGTCATGGCATCGGCGACGAGCAGCGTCTCCGTCGGCCTGACCGCGTCGCGCACCGCGGCGACCTCCTGCATCAAGGCGTCGTCCACATGCAGGCGCCCGGCGGTGTCCAAGAGCACCACGTCATAGCCCTCGAGCCGACCCATGGCGACGGCGCGCCGCGCGATCTCGACCGGCGATTCGCCCGCTACTACCGGCAGGGTGGCGATCTCGGCTTGGCGCCCGAGCTGGGCCAGCTGCTCCTGGGCCGCCGGCCGATAAACGTCGAGGGAGGCCATCAGCACCCGCTTCTTCTCGCGGGTCTGGAGGCGGCGGGCGAGCTTGGCCGTGGTGGTGGTCTTGCCCGAGCCTTGCAGCCCCATGATCAGGATCGGCACCGGGGGAACCGCCGCCAGCCGGAGCTCGCTGGCCTCGTGGCCCAAGAGCCGCACCAGATGATCGTGCACGATCTTGACCACCATCTGACCCGGCGTCACCGAGCGCAGCACGGCCTGGCCGACCGCCTCCTCGCGCACGCCGTCGACGAAGATCTTCACCACCGGCAAGGCCACGTCGGCCTCGAGGAGGGCCACCCTGACCTCGCGCAGCGCGGCGGTGACGTCGACCTCGCTCAAGGCGCCGCGGCGCTTCAAACGGTCGAATACTTGACCCAACCGGCCGGCTAAGCTGTCGAACACGGGAACGGTATCCTTTGCGGCGATCGGCCCCATCAAACGCGAACAGGGCCAAACACAAATGCGCCCGTGCGCGAATCTCGCGGACGGACGGAGCCCCGAACCCTTCGGAGCCGGCAAGACACTCCTGCCGAAAGCGGGGCGACCCTATGATCCTGCCCGAAGGCTGTCAAGGCCAGCGGCCGGGGAGGTCATTGTTGGCAAGGCCCGAACAGAAAACCTGGCAACAACAGCAACGGCATGGCCGGACGAAAACTATGGTATCTTGTGATGTGGGGAACTACATTTGTCAGCGGTCGTAGTCCGCCGGCGACAATGCTATAGAGGGCTGGGCGGAAGGAGCTTGGGATGCTCGATTCTTTGAAAAAGCTCTTTGGTAAGAGCGATCCGGCGGCCAAAGGCGTGCCCGGTCGGCGCGTGGCGCCCAAGGGAGAGAGCGCGGTCATCCTCGACGGTCGGCGCTATCAGCTACGCAATTGGAACACCGAAGGCTTTTTATTCGGCCCGTACACCGGCGACCTGGTGGCCGGGCGCCGGGTCAAGGTCGAGCTCATCGTCATGGACGGCGAGTTCAAGCTTCGCTGTTCGGCGGTGGCCACCATCAACCGAGTCGACGGATCGGGTGTCGACGCCAAGTTCTACTTCATCAGTCCAGAGCATAAGAAGCAAATCCAAGCTTACGTCTCTCACTACAGCTAGGACCACGTTTTCGGCCATCCGCAATACTTTGATATTGAGAAAAATTTTATTTGGGTTTTACTAAAGTCAAAACCTTGTATTTCTGTAATTTCCTTGACTTTCCTGCCTAATCTGGCAGCTTTCAAACAGTAATCGGGCGGGTGATTCGCCGGCGGAAACCGCCGGAATCCCTCATATTCGCGAGCATGGGTGGTGGCGATGCTGAAGGATCTGAAGAAGTTCTTCACCGAGTCGGTGTCGAGCGAGCCACGGCGCGTGGCGCCGCGGGTCGATGCCCGGGGTGAGGCCGTCGCGGTCATCGACAGCAAGCGCTACCGCTTGAAGAACTGGAGCACGGCCGGCGTGCTGGTCGGCCCCTATGGCGGCGGCCTCGTTGCCAAGCAGCGCAGCCGGCTCACCATGATCGTCAAGGATGGCAACTTCAATATTGAGTTCGACGCCGACGTGATCGTTACGCGCGTCGATGACAATGGGCTCGCCTGCAAGTTCTTCTATCTGAATCCTGCCTACAAGAAGCAGATCGAAGACTATCTGAAGTATTACGGCCACGGCTAACCGCCGCCGGTAAGGCCCCGTTAACCATACGCGGGTAACCTGCCCGTCGGCATGGTTGGCGTTCTCGATCAGGTAAAGCGGTTCTTCGCTCCGGAGGTTGGCGGCGCCAATCGGCGTCAGGCGCCGCGCGTCGATACGCCGCCGGAATGCGCGGTGTTCTTCGACGGCAAGCGCTTTCCCTTGAAGAACTGGAGCACGCTCGGCTTTCTCGCCGGTCCCTATGACGGCGACCTCATTGCCAAGCAGCGCTGCAAGCTCAAGATCCATGTGCGCCAGGAGACCTTCGACATCGCCTTCGACGCCGAGGCGATCATCGTGCGCACGGATGCGAGCGGCATCGCCGGCCGTTTCATCTTCCTGCCCCCGGACAAGAAGCGGCAAATCGAAGGCTATTTCGCCCACTTCGCGGCGTCCCCGCGCTGAGCAGCGACCCGGACGCGGCCGGCCCTTTCTTTCCATGCAGATAGACAGCTTGCCGGGCCGGGCCATATAAGGCGCAGCATGGATGGGCTGCCTTTCATCAAGATGCACGGCCTCGGCAACGACTTCGTCGTCGTCGATGCGCGTCAGCGCGCCTTCGCGCTCGATCCCGGGGCGGCACGCCGGATCGCCGACCGCCATACCGGCGTCGGCTGCGACCAGCTCATCGTGATCGAGCCGGCGCGCGCCAATCTCGCCGACGCCTTCATGCGCATCGTCAATGCCGATGGCGGCGAGGTCGAGGCCTGCGGCAACGCGACGCGCTGCGTGGCCGACCTCATCATGCGCGAGAAGTCGGTCGGTCACGTCGTCATCGAGACCGGGGTCGGCCTCCTGGACGCGGAAGCGGCCGCCGATGGGCTGGTCAGCGTCGATATGGGGCCGGCCCGGTTCGATTGGCGCGACATCCCCTTGGCGACGGCCGCCGACCCTTTGCATCTCGAGGTGACGGTAGGGCCGCTCAAGGACGGGGTCGCGGTCAACATCGGCAACCCGCACGCGGTCTTCTTCGTCGCCGATGCGCAAGCGATTGATCTCGCCGCCTTCGGGCCGGTCATCGAGCGCCACACGCTGTTTCCCGAGCGCACCAATGTCGAAGTGGTGCAGGCGCTGGGCGCGGACCGGCTGCGCATGCGCGTTTGGGAGCGCGGCGTCGGCATCACGCGCGCCTGCGGCACCGGGGCTTGCGCCGCGGTCGTCGCCGCCAGCCGGCGCGGGATGGTGCCGCGGCGCGCCGAGGTGGTGCTCGACGGCGGCGTGCTCGCGATAAGCTGGGAGCGCGACAATCACGTGATCATGACCGGCCCGGTCGCCGTCAGCTTCACCGGCACGCTGGCGCCCGACATGGTCGGGCGAGCCGCGCCATGACCCTCGATGTTCTCACTTTCGGCTGCCGGCTCAATGCCTATGAGTCGGAGGTCATGCGCGGCTTGGCGAAGGAAGCCGGGCTCGCCAACGCCGTCATCGTCAACACCTGCGCGGTCACCCAGGAGGCCGAACGGCAGGCGTGCCAGGCGATCCGCCGCGCACGTCGCCTGCGCCCGGATGCCCGCATCATCGTCACCGGATGCGCCGCGCAGATCGCGCCGGAGCGCTACGCGGCGATGCCCGAGGTCGACCGGGTCCTGGGCAACGCCGAGAAGCTGACCCTCGCCGGCCTCGCCGACACGGCACCTCTGCTAGTCAACGACATCGCCAGCGCCCGCGAGACGGTAGTGCATCTCATCGACGGGCTCGACGGCCGCACTCGGGCGATCGTGCAGGTGCAGCAGGGCTGCGATCACCGCTGCACTTTCTGCGTGATCCCGCAGGGACGCGGGCCCAGCCGCTCGGTGGCGCTGGGACCGATCGTCCAGCAGCTCCGGCATCTGACCGAGCGAGGCTGCCGGGAGGTGGTGCTGAGCGGTGTCGACGTCACCGCCTATGGCGCCGATCTGCCGGGACGGCCGAGCCTGGGCCAGATGATCCGCCGCGTGCTGGCGCAGGTGCCCGACCTGCCCCGCCTCCGCTTGTCCTCGCTCGATCCGGTCGAGGTCGACGACGACCTCTTCCGGCTCATCGCCGAGGAGCCGCGGCTGATGCCGCATCTGCATCTGAGCTTGCAAGCCGGCAACGATCTCGTCTTGAAGCGCATGAAGCGCCGGCACACGCGCGCCGAGGCGATCCAGTTCTGCCGGCGGGTGCGCGCGGTGAGGCCGGAGACGGCGTTCGGCGCGGATCTGATCGCCGGGTTTCCGACCGAGGACGAGGGAATGTTCGCCGACACCGTGGCGCTGGTCGAGGCGTGCGATCTCGCCTACCTCCATGTCTTTCCCTATTCGCCCCGACCGGGCACACCGGCTTCGCGCATGCCGCAGACCCCTCAGGCGATCGCGCGCGAGCGCGCCTCCCGTCTGCGCGCGGCCGGTCGGGCGGCGCTGGGCCGCCATCTCGACCGTCGCGTTGGAAGCCTTGCCCAGGTGCTGGTCGAGCGCGATGGTTTCGGCCGGGCCGAGGATTTCACCCCGGTCATGCTGAAGGATGTCCGGCCGGGCGAGATCGCCACCGCTCGGCTCGCGCATCGCAGCGATGAGGCGCTCCAGGGCGAGCGCATACCGGCTGCCAACGACGCTCCTTCAGTCGAAGCGATCGGATCGGAGGCGGGAATCGCGTCGTGACCGGGTGGTTGGCGCGGCTCAAGACCGGTCTCGGCAAGACCGCTGCCCGGCTCGGCGGCGGCATTGCCGATCTCGTCACCAAGCGCCGCCTCGACCAGGCGATGCTGGACGAGCTCGAGGAGCTGCTGATCCAGGCCGATCTCGGCGTCGAGGCCGCCGGCCGGCTGATCGAGGATCTGAAGCAGAACCGGTTCGACAAGGAAGTGACGCCCGACGAGGTGCGTCGGCTCTTTGCCGAGGACATCGCCCGGCTGCTGGCTCCGGTCCAGCGTCCGCTCACCGTCGATCCCCGGCACCGCCCGCATGTGGTGCTGATCGTCGGCGTCAACGGCAGCGGCAAGACGACGACCTTGGGCAAGCTCGCCGCGCTGATGGCGGGCGAGGGGCGGCGCGTCATGGTGGCGGCCTGCGATACCTTCCGCGCCGCCGCCATCGAGCAGCTCGCCATCTGGTGCAGCCGTGCCGGCGTGCCGGTGGTCACCGGCGCGCCAGGGGCCGATGCGGCCGGCGTCGCCTTCGAGGCGCTCGAGCGGGCGCAGCGAGAGGGCATCGATGTGCTGCTGATCGACACCGCCGGCCGGCTGCACAACAAGGCGGGATTGATGGCCGAGCTGGACAAGCTCATCCGGGTTCTGAAGAAGCGCGATCCTTCCGCTCCGCACGACACGCTGCTGGTCCTCGATGCCACCATCGGCCAGAACGCGCATCAGCAGGTGGAGGTCTTCCGTGCGGTCGCCCAGGTGAGCGGGCTTGCGGTGACCAAGCTCGACGGCACCGCCAAGGGCGGCGTGCTGGTGGCCTTGGCCCAGCGCTTCGGCTTGCCGGTACACTGGATCGGCATCGGCGAGGGGCTTGAGGATCTTCGTCCGTTCGAGGCGGGGCCGTTCGCCCGCGGGCTCATGGGCTTGGAGGCGGAGAGCCACACCTAGCGCCGGCCCCGGATCCGCTCGCGGGGGGCGATGGCGCAAGCCTGCACCATACCGATCGCCGGCACGCGCGCGTAGGATAGCGCCATGCTGAAGCGCTTCGTCTTCGCCAGCGAGGATCGGCCGGACAGGGCCTGGCTGGCGCGCTTCGCCGCCGGCCGAAATGAAGCCGAGCGCTGGTATCTGGGGGGAGGCCTGGCGGCCCCGCCGACCGCCGCCGAATGCCGAGCCGCGCTCCGCCGCCACATGCCGGAGCTGATGCCGCATTATGATCGGGTCTGCGATCTGGTCGGCGACGACGATCTGGCCCACCGCATACTGAGCCATTACCGGCCGCCGCCGGTCATCGGCGGCTGCAGCCAGGCGGTCTGGCTCGGGGACGACGGCCCGGCGCTGGTGCGCAACTATGACTTCCCGCTCGATATCGTCTCCGATGGCTTCGAGGCGACCGCATGGTCCGGGCGCACAGTGGTCGCCAAGGCGCAGAGGCCCTGGGGCGGTTGTATCGACGGCATGAACGAGGACGGTCTGGTCGCAAGCCTGACGTTCGGCGGGAGTCGGGCTCAAGGCCGCGGGTTCTCGATCATCCTGATATTGCGCTATGTGCTCGAGACCTGTCGCCGGGTGGACGAGGCGATCACGGCGCTCAGCCGGATTCCGATCGGGCTGTCGCAGAACGTGACCTTGCTCGACCGGTCGGGCGCCTACGCGACCCTGTTCCTCGGACCCGACCGCGCGCCGGCGGTCACGGCCGAGCCGCTCTGCACCAACCATCAAGAGCAGGTGGTCTGGCCCGAGCATGCTGCGATGTGCCGGACGATCGAGCGCCGCGACGCACTTCAGCACCGGCTCGCCGAGCCCGGCATGACACTGGTTCGGCTGGTCGAATGCTTCCTTGAGCCGCCGCTCTACTCCCGCCGGGCCGCGTCCCCGACCGTCTATACCGCGGTCTACCGGCCAACCGAGGGGCGGGTCGACTATCTCTGGCCCGGAAAAACCTTTTGCCAGCGTATCGACCGGTTCGAACCCGGTGAATACACGCACGACTATGGCGCGCTCATTCCATAACCACGAGGGCGGACGACCGCTTATGATTGGCGCTTAGGCGGACCCTGGCTATCGAACGAAACAGACATCCCAAACTTGCGTCACCATCGTATGTCATACGCTTGACACTGCCTCGCCGTCGGCGCGATGGTCATCGCCAAGTCATAAATATAACTGAGCGCTCGGCGCCACGGGAGGGAATGATGAGTTTGGCTGCGACGGAAGCCTCCGAACGCGGGCCGCATGACCGATCCAATGCCGCGAGGATCAGCAGGCGCAGTTTCCTGGGAGCCACTCTGGCTGCCCCTTTTCTGGCGAGGGCTGCCCGCGCCGCCACAAGCTTGAATGCCTATTCGATCTGGCCGGAGAACTATGCCCGCCCGATGATGGACGCGTTTGAGAAAGCGTCCGGCATCCATGTCAACTTCATCAGGTTCTCGTCGGGCGAGGCGCTCGCACGCGTGATCGCGGAGAAAAGCAACCCACAGATCGACGTCCTGTTCGGCGGTCCGGTCGAAACCTTTACGGCTGGCCAGGGCAAGGACGTGTTCGAACCCTATAAGCCCGCTTCCTGGTCGGAGCTACCGGCGCGCTTCAAGGATGCCGGCGGCATGTGGACCGCGATGGCTGACGACCCGCTAGTTTTCATGGCCAACACGGAGTTCCTTAAGCAGCACAATTTAAATCCGCCGTCCTCCTGGGATGATCTGCTCAATCCGGCCTATAAGGGCATGATCCAGATGGCCGACGCGCGCACCTCAGGGACCGCGGTGACGCGCATCTTCTCGATCCTGCAGATCCATAACCGCAACGAGGAGCAGGCTTTCGCATACATGAAGAAGCTCCGGCAGAACGTGCAGCTCTACACCAAGAGCGGTGGCGGTGGCACGCTACCTGTCGGCCTCGGCCAGGCAGGAGCCGGTATCTTCTTCATCGTCGATGCGCTCTACACGCGTCAGCAGGGCTACAACGTGCAGATCAGCTTTCCGAAAGAGGGCATCGGCTCGGCGGCGGAGTGCATCGCGCTCATCAAAGGTGCCAAGAATCCCGACGCCGGCAAGAAGCTCATCGATTGGGCGACGAGCCCGGCGATGCAGTCCCTGCTTGCCCCCAGCAAGATCAATTTCATTCCCGCCCATCCGAAGGTCGAGACGGACCCGAGCCTCGTCAGCGTGCTCAAGGGCGTCAAGATCATCGAGATCGATGACAGCTGGGCCGGGGCAAACCGCCAGCGCATCGTCGAACGCTGGATTGCCGAAGTCCTCAACGCCAGCTGAACGATGATCGCCGCATCGACCGCGCGGCGACGATGGCGCGTCGCGGATGATCCTTTGCGTGCGATCGTTATCGCCGGGCTCTGGCTGCTGCTCGGCGTTTTTGTTGTCTATCCGCTCGCGTGCCTGGTCGTTAGGGCCTTTAGCGACGACGGCGCCTTCACTCTCGCGCCGTTCGTCTCGACGTTGCGGAACGCAAACCATCTGCGCGCCTTGCGCAATAGCCTCCTGCTGGCGTTCTTGGTCGCGGTCGTCGGCACGGTTGCGGGATTCCTCTTCGCCTTTACCGCGGAGCGGGCGAGGATCTCGCGCAGCGCGAAGCGTCTCCTCGATGCGGTCGCGCTGCTACCGTTGATCTCGCCGCCTTTCACCTCCTCGATCGCTTTCGTATTCTCCTTCGGCCCGCGCGGATTGATCACGCATGATCTGCTCGGCCTGCAGAACACCCAGGTCTATGGGTGGACGAGCACGCTGGCAGCCGAGGCGCTCACCTATTTCCCGCTGGCTTACCTTGCTTTGCGTCCGCTGATCGCGTCGATCGGCGGCGACCTCGAGGAGGCAGCCTACAGCCTTGGCGGCTCTCGCTGGCGCGTCTTCCGTACGGTGACGCTGCCATTGACCGTGCCCGGCCTCGGCAACGCCTTCCTGCTGCTGTTCGCAGCCTCGCTTGCCGATTTCGCCACGCCGCTAATCCTCTCCGGCAACGATTTGCCGGTTCTGCCGACGGAAGCCTATCTGCAGATCACCGGCATGTTCGACCTCAAGAGCGGTGCGGTACTCTCGCTTCTGCTGCTGGCGCCGGCGGCGCTTGTCTTTCTGGCGCAGCGCCACTTCGTCGCGCGCCGCAGCTATGTGACGGTCACGGGAAAGGTCGGCGGCCAGGGCCGGCCGGATAGCGTCGCGCCTTGGACGCGGGTGTTCCTGATCTGCATCTGCGTCGCCGTCATGGCCTTCATCGTCTACCTCTACGCGCTCCTCGTCTATGCCTCGGCTGTCGTCGCGTTCGGTGCCAACGGGACGCTGACGCTCAACCACTACCGCGTCATCTTCACGGAGGGGCTGCCGGCGATCAGGGATACGCTGATCATCGCCCTCATCGGCATGCCGCTCGGCGGCCTCTACGGCGTGGTCGTCGGCTATCTCGTGAGCCGCACGCGCTTCGCCGGCCGACAGGCGATGGAGATCGTCAGCATGATCAACTATGCGCTTCCCGGCACCATCGTCGGCATCGCCTATCTGATCGCCTTCAACGACAAACCCTTCGTCCTGACGGGCACGGCCGCGATCATAATCGTCTGCTACGTCTTTCGCTACAGCCCGACCGGAATCCGCACCACAGTCGCGCTGCTGCAGCAGATCGACCGCAGCATCGAGGAAGCCTCCTTCAGCCTGGGAGCGGGAAGTTTTGCGACATTCCGGCGCATCATGCTGCCACTCATCTTGCCGGCTTTCTTCGCCGGCCTCGGCGTCGTCTTCATCCGCGCCATGACGGCGATCAGCGCCACGATCTTCCTCGTCTCGATCAACTGGACGCTGATCACCGTACGGATCCTCGAGAACATGACCGAACTGTCGCTCGGCCCGGCAGCCGCCTTTTCGGTCTTCGTCATTGTCGTCGTTCTAGTCGTGACCAGCGCCCTCAATCTCGCGCTACGGCAGATGACGACGCCGGAGATGCGTCCATCGACGGTGGGCGGCTGATCGATGGCGGGCGCATCTTCCGTTGGAATCCGATTGCTCCGCGTGTCGGCGGTGTTTCGCCACCCGGAGCGCGGGGATATTCCTGCTGTGCGCGATGTCGATCTCGAGGTGCGACCGGGTGAGCTCCTGACGCTTCTCGGCCCTTCGGGCTGCGGCAAGACGACAACGCTACGCATGATTGCGGGTTTTCAGGAGCCCACCTCCGGTCAAATCTTCATCGGCGAGCGCGAGGTAACGCATGTGCCGGTGAACAAGCGCGACATCGGCTTCGTGTTTCAGAGCTACGCGCTATTTCCGCATCTGAGCGTATTCGAGAATGTCGCCTACGGGCTGCGCGTGCGCGGCATGTCCGGGAGCGAGGTGCGCGCCGCGGTCACCGACGTGCTCGCTCTCGTGGGATTGGAGGGCTTCGACCGGCGGCAACCCAGCGAATTGTCTGGTGGCCAGCAGCAGCGCGTTGCTCTCGCTCGCGCAATCATCATCAGGCCGCGGGTGCTGCTCTTCGACGAGCCTCTCTCAAATCTTGATGCTAAGCTCCGCGTCGAGATGCGGACCGAGATCCAGAGGCTTCAAGGGACGCTCGGCATCACAACCCTCTACGTCACGCACGATCAGGAGGAGGCCATGGCCATCTCCGACCGCATCGCGGTGATGCAGGATGGCAGCATCGCCCAGCTCGGGACCGCCGAAGAGCTCTATCGGCGGCCCGCCTCCACCTTCGTAGCGGGATTCCTCGGCCGCGCAAATATCCTCTACGGTGTCGTGCGCGAGGTCGTCGGCAACCGCATGACCCTCGACGTGGGCGGGACGATGATGCGATTTAAGAGCCCGTTTTCCTATACGCCGGGTACCAAATTGGGTGTCGTGATCCGTCCCGAGGCAATCTCGCTCGGCCCTTCGGACGAGAGCGTGAGTGCGGAGGTCGTGAGCCGCGTCTACCTTGGTGACAAGGTCGAATACGTCGTGCGCTTGGCGGGGCAGATGTTGCAAGTCGTACGCTCCGACCCGCCTGAAGCGGAGATTTTCGCGCCAGGTCAGGACGTCAGCCTCAGTCTGCCGAGCGAAGGTGTGCAGCTTCTCAGCGACAACTCTTGATCGTCGCCGCTCTAAGGCAAAGTTGGTCTCCTCCCGGTTTCTTGGACTGACCTGAGGGAATGTCATCCGGCCACGGCGGCAAGCGCTATGTTTCGATGCGGCATGACGGACGATCCTTCGCAGCCGCGGCGGTTTCAACGATACTGCCATAGATAACGATACCGGCTCGGGAGCGAATCCATGAAGATCACCGCACTGGCGCCCTGGCTCGTCCGCGTGGACGGGATTGGATGGGGGGAATATTTGTTCGTCGAGGTCCGGACCGACGAGGGCATCACCGGCTGGGGCGAGGTCACGACGACGACGCGCATTGCCAACCGGGCCGTGGCGGGCATGATCCGCCAGCTCAACGACCTGCTGGTCGGCGAGGACCCGACCGAGATCGAGCGGCTTTGGCACAAGACTTTCCGGTCGTTTACCTACATGGGCACGCGCGGGGCGACCACCCACTGCATCAGCGGCATCGACATCGCGCTCTGGGACATCCGCGGCAAGATGCTGGGCCTGCCGATCTACGAGTTGCTGGGCGGCAAGGTGCGCGACGACATCCTGCTCTACACCCATCCCGACAGCCGCAAGCTCGCCACCGACGAAGGCCTGCGGGAGGAGATCGAGGCGATCGTCGCCTCCGGCCACACCGCGCTAAAATTCGATCCCTTCCCGCATCTCGACGGCAAGACCTGGGCGAACGACGGCTATCTGGCCGGTGACATGAGCAAGCAGGGCGAGAAGCACGCCGCCACCCTGACGGCCCGCATCCGCGAGGTCGCCGGCCCCGACATCGAGATCCTGATCGACGCCCATGGGCGCTTCAACGTGCCGACCGCGATCCGGCTGTGCCGGACCCTGGAGGACGCCGGCAAGATCGACTGGTTCGAGGAGCCGGTGCCGGTCGAGAGCTACCACGCGCTGCAGCAGGTGCGCGAAAAGGTCAACGCCGCCATCACGGTCGGTGAGCGGCTGCACACCCGCTGGGAGTTCGTGCCGATCCTTGAGAAGCGGCTGGCCGACTACATCATGCCCGACGTCACCTGGACCGGCGGCATCACCGAGCTGAAGAAGATCGCGACCATGGCCGAGGCCTACTACATCCCGGTCTCGCCGCATGACGCCAGCGGCCCGATCAACGTCCTAGCCGGCGCCCATGTCATGATGACGGTGCCAAACTTCTATCGCGTCGAGACGTCCCGCTACGACCTGAGCCGCTACAACAAGATGATCCAGGAGCCGCTGGACAACACGGGCGGCCGTCTGCACATGCCCCGCGCCCCTGGACTGGGCGTGGCAATGAACATGGACTATCTGCGCGCCAACGCCCTGGACGGCTTCGGCGGCTGAGGCAAAAGACAGCGGCGCCATTGCTGGGCAAATGCCGGCAATGGCGCCGAAGCCAGGAACGCCCGGTCTACAGCGCCGGGCCTACATCAAGGAAAGCGCGTCCCGCACCTTCTTGGCGGCCAAGTCGGTCGCCGCGGCGATCGACATCCTGCCGGTCAACGCGTTCTGCATCATCTCGGGCACGATGATGTTCATGATCTCGTCGGCCTCGGGGATCGTCGGGAACGGTACGCCGCCGGCAAGCATCGAAGTCGTGACGTTCAGGAACTTGATCTGCTCCAGCCGCTGCTTCATCCACTTGGTGCGGAAGCCGCGAATGTTGCCGGGATTCGAGCCGGTCCAGGCCAGCTTGACCGACCATTCCGGGCCGGTCATGAAGGCGACGAAGGCGCGCGCCGCCTCCAGGTCGAGGCCGCCGCCGACACTCCCGTTGTTGAAGATGTGCGCATTCCAGCCGCCGAACACGACGGCGCGGCGTACCGGCCCTTTCGGGATCAGGCCGTAGCGCATGTTGGCGACTACCGACTCGGCGACCGCCCGGTCGTCGCCGGTCGCCTTGCGGGCGCGGTCGACCATGACGGCATATTCGCTGGGATGGCTGATCATCATGCCCAGCTGGCCGGCGATGAACGGGTCCTGGTTCTCGGTCTGGGTATTGGTGAGTGCCGAGCGCGGCACTGACTGGTCGCGCACATACATGTCGTATGACGCCTGCAGGGCGGCCCGGGTGCCTTCGTTGTTCATGTAGACGCGCTGGTAGGTCGGGTGATCCTCGGCCTCGTCCAGGGCGCCTCCGCCATAGGCCCAGGCCTGCGGCATGAACCGGTAGGGCGTGTTGCCGGCGTTGGGCCGGGCCACCATGCCGTAGCCGTACTTGCCGGTCTTGTCCTTGATCTGCTTGGAGAACTTGACAAGTTCGTCCCAGGTAGCCGGCGGCGTCTCGGGGTCGAGGCCGGCGTCGCGGAACAGCTGGGCGTTCCAGATCAGCGCCATGGTCTCGTTGTTGGTCGGGATGCCGTAGGTCTTGCCCTTCCAGGTGACCGACTTCATGGCGCCCGGCCAGAAGTCGGCCGAGTTGTAGCCGACATCCTCGGGTTTCAGCTCGCGCACCAAGCCCTTGGCGGCCAGCTCCGGGCTCCACATCAGCATAAGCCGCGACACCATCGGCGCCGCATTGCCCAGCGCCGCGGTGCGCAGCTTGTTCTGGATCTGGTTGTAGTCGAGACTGGTCTTCTCGACGGTGATGTTCGGGTAGGTCTTGCCGAAGGCTTCCCAGAACTGGGCCCAGATCTCATGGTCCAGCTTGGGCGACGCCTCATTTGGGCCGACCCACCAGAACGTAACCTTGCCCTTATAGGTCAGCGGCACCACCTTGGCGCATTCGGCCGCGGTGTCGACTTCAAGAGTTCCGGCAATGCTGTTGACGTAGTCGGGGGTCCACAGGGCCGTATCGACACCCCCGGCCGCCGCAGCGGACGCCTGTCCTGGCAGGATCAGGCCGGACGCCAGCGCGCCGGCGCCGGCCGAATATTGCAGAAATTTACGCCGATCGATAGTGGACGAAACGGCATCACGATTTCGCGAATCGGCCATTGACTATCCTCCCTTGCGGCCATGCTTGCTTTTCGCAAGTGATTACATGACAGGCCCTGTCATGGGTCGGCCTCTTAGGCACGAATCCTGCCGGAACTGTGATGCCGAGGGCCCCTCCTGTCAATCCCAGGTGAACTGACGGTATTCAAATATGAACAGGACCTACCCGAGCTCTCCTATCCTCTGCATGAGCGCGCATCCTGGTCACCGCCTGCGGCCGCATCTGCATGCATCGCAAGCGGGTCAACATCTCAACCGTGCTCGCCGGTCAAAAGCTCGGACTCAAGGAAGTCGACGATGGCATTTGGATCGTCAGCTTCATGCACTACGATCTCGGCTTCATCGACCTGGAGCAGAAAACCCTGCAACCCCTGGACAACCCGTTCGGCCCGAGGTTGTCACCCATGTCTTAGGTACGTTCTGTCACCCATCTGTCCGGGCCGGACAGGTCGAGATTGGCGGATGGGGTGGGATTCGAACCCACGAGACCCTTGCAGGTCTGCCGGTTTTCAAGACCGGCTGCCCGCTTCTTGTACCTCTGCGACATGCCTAGGCACATGAACGAAGGCCGTTTCCAATCTGGAAGCGGTCATTGCCGCGCCAAGGCGACCCTTGCCCGCTTCTGAGTTCACGCCCTAAGAAGCGGCGTGCTCCGGCGGGTTCGTCCGCGGCGTCCAATGAGGGGTGGCCAGGGAGTCGCGGAAATGCTGGAGCGCCCAATTGACGCTGGGAAAGGCGATGTCCGCCCAGGGAATCTCCGGCCAGTGGTAGAGCGCCACCTCATGGGCCTCGCGGCCCGGAGCCACATCGGGCGAGATCAGGCGGGCGCGGTAGATGAGCTGCACCTGGCTGATGCGCGGAATGCTGTAGACCGCGAGCAGTCCTTCGATCTCGATCAGCGCGTTGGCTTCCTCTTCCGCCTCGCGGAGCGCGCCGGCCTCGGTCGTCTCATTGAGCTCGAGATAGCCCGCCGGCAGCGTCCAGAAGCCGCTGCGCGGCTCGATCGAACGGCGCACCATGAGGATCCGCTCCTCCCAGCGCGCCACCGAGCCCACCACGATCTTCGGATTCTCGTAGTTGATGAAGCCGCAATCCGGGCAGACCAGACGCAGCCGGTCGTCGCCCTCGGGTATGCGCGGAACGCTCGGGCCTTTTGGCGTGGGGTCGGAACCCATCGGGGATGCTCTCGGCGGGGGTGGACTTTGGGAGGGGGTGCAGGGCACCCCCTCCCTGACCCTCCCCGGGCGACAGGACGATCGACCGCCCGACCTCGCCCGGCGCGGCCACTCGCCGGCCGATCCGCCGGCGCTTAGGCTCGGATGTCGACCTGGCTGCCGCGGCTCCGCGCGGGATTCTGGCTTGCGGACTCGCGGTCGCCGCGCTCGCGCTCGGTGCGATTTTGCTGCTCGTCGCGGCTGGCAAGCGTCGGGCGCGAGGGCGGGATCGCCGCCGGCGCCACTTGCCGGCTTTCGAGCGGAATTTCCACCGGCCGCGCGATCACGATCGGTGTCGGCGGCGGCGGCGGAACGGTGAACTGGATGGTCAAGGCGGCGCTCGAAACCCCATGGGATTCGCCGGCAGATTAGACCCAATCGAGGGTTGAATCAATCTTGTGTCCGCCCGTTCCGGCGGCTCCAGCGGACCGCCTTCAGCCCCTTCGATTCTAAGCAAAATCATATATTACAAGAGCTTGCGCCCGTCAGTTGCCATGGAAGGATAGTGTTAAAAGATAAAATGTTTGATATAATAAGTGCTTGCGGCCATCCCAGGCCGACGGAGGCGGCAACGAGCGAGAAGGATTGGGTTGCCGGCGGCAAGGCTTGGGACCTTGCCGATTTCAATCAGGTCCTGCGCCTGGCGCAGGAGCGCCGCATCAAGCCGCGCTCGGCCATCGCGGCAACGGTGGGCGGCCTCTACTTCGCCTATGGGGATGCGTTGACCGAGCGCGAGCGCACGCTCATGGGCGATATCCTGACGCAGCTCGTGCACGACACCGAGCTGCAGGTGCGACGCGCACTCGCCCAGCATCTCGCGCGCCAAGCCGGCGCGCCGAAAAACCTCATTCTGGCGCTCGCCAATGACGAGATCGAAGTGGCATTGCCGGTGCTGCTGACCAGCCCGGAGCTGGACGATGTGGCGCTCATCGAGATCGTCCGGCACCGCACTTTCGCCCATCAGCTGGCCGTGGCGCTGCGTCCCCGACTGAGCGAAGCCGTGAGCGAGGCGATCGCGGCGACCGGCAGCGAGCCCTTGATGGTGGCGCTGGCGAGCAATCCCGGCGCTGTCCTATCGCCAGAGCTGTTCCAGCATCTGGTCGAAGAGTCGAAGCGGATCGTGGTCCTCCAGGAGCCTCTGGTCAAACGCGCCGACCTGCCAGTGGAACTGGCGAGGCGGCTCTATGGCTGGGTGTCGGAGACCCTGCGCCGGGTGCTGATCGAGCGCTGGCATCTCGACCCGACCTTGCTCGGCAACGCCCCCTGGGAGCCGGTCGAGGAGCCGCGCCAGCCGGAAAGCGCCGATATGCGGGCGACCCGGCTGGCCGATGAGCTGGCGAGCCGCAAGGCCCTGGGTCCGCAGCTGCTGATTCCGACCTTGCAGGCGGGAAATGTCGCATTGTTCGAGGCGGTGCTGGCCCGCCTGCTGCGCCTCGAGCCGGCGATCCTGAGGCGGATCGTCTACGAGTCTCCGGGCGAATGCCTGGCGGTCGCGGCCAAGACCATCGATCTCAATGCCGCCGATTTCGCCACCCTTCTGGGGCTCGTGCGCGGGGCGCATGCGCTCGGCCGCGAGATCGCCCAGAGCGAGGTGCCGCGCGTGCTGCGCTGTTTTGCGACGTTGCAGCCCGAGGGCGCGCGCGAGGTCGTGGATGGCTGGCGTCGCACCCCCAGCGCCGGCAGACCGGCAGCCGAATAGAGCTCGGATCTAGGGCAATATCCACCGGGATCGAACCGGACGGTTCGATCCCGGTGGATGCAATTGCCCTATCTTTCAAAGAGTAGAGCAGCTTTATCCGGCCAGATGGAATCGCAAAGCGATTCCATCTGGCCGGATAAAGCTGCTCTAGGCCCGGCGCTTGAGGGCGGCCACGCCCGGCAGCTCCTTGCCTTCGAGCCATTCGAGGAAGGCACCGCCCGCGGTGGACACGTAGCTCAAGCGATCGGCCACACCGGCATCGACCAGGGCTGCCACCGTGTCGCCGCCACCGGCGATGCTGGCGAGCCCTGCCGTTTGGGTGAGCCCGGCGACGGCGCGGGCGATCTCGGTGGTGCCGGCATCGAAGGGCGGCGTCTCGAACGCGCCGACGGGCCCGTTCCAGACGAGGGTGCGACAGGTGCGAAGGTGCTGGACCAACGTGCGGACGCTCGCGGGCCCGATGTCGAGGATCATCTTGTCGGCGGGCACCTCGCCGATCGGCACCGTGGCCGCGGCAACCCCGGGCTTGAGCTCGGACGCCACCACGGCATCCTCGGGCAGGATCAAGGTGCAGCCGCGGGCGCTGGCCTTCTCCCTGATGGCGCGGGCGGTCTCGGCCAAGTCGCGCTCGGCGAGCGAGCGGCCGATCGCCACCCCCTGGGCGGCAAGAAAGGTGTTGGCCATGGCGCCGCCGATGGCGAGCAGGTCGACGCGGGCGACGAGGTTGCCCAGGAGCTCGAGCTTGGTCGAGATCTTGGAGCCGCCGACGATGGCGGCGAGCGGACGCTGGGGATGTTCCAAGGCCCGTCCGAGGGCTTCCAGCTCCGCCTGCATGAGCCTGCCGGCGGCGGCGGGGAGGAGCCGGGCCAGCCGATCGATCGAGGCGTGCGCCCGATGGGCCGCGGAAAACGCATCGTTGACGTAGAGCTCGCCCAAGCCCGCCAGCGCCTCGGCGAAGGCGGCATCGTTGGCTTCCTCACCGGCGTGAAAGCGCAGGTTTTCGAGGAGCGCCACTTCGCCGTCGCCGAGCGCCTGGGCAACCGTCTCGGCTTGCGGGCCGATGCAGTCGGGGGCGAAGCGAACGGCGATCCCGCCCAAGGTATGGCAGAGCGGCCGGACCAGCTGCGAGAGCGAGTTGGCTCGGTCCGGGCCGCCCTTGGGCCGGCCGAAATGGGAGAGGAGAATGACCCGCGCCCGCTTTCCCACCAACTCCTTGATGGTCGGCGCCAGGCGATCGAGCCGGGTGGTGTCGCTCACCCGTCCGGCCTGCATCGGCACGTTGAGATCGGCGCGCAGCAGCACGCGCTTACCGGCCACCTCGAAATCATCGATGGTCCGAAAATCGGCCATGGTCCCCCGTCTCGCCCTCAAGCTCGCTTCCTTCCATTCTCAAACCACGACCCTCAGCGTCTTGGCAACCCCGTGCCGGTCGGCTGCCAGCACCTGTCGCTTGCTTTCGCCGACCCGAGGGCATCAGCATGATGCCGAGCACTTCAGAGGGTTCGTGTGCAGCCTTTGCAAGCCATCGAGCGGGCGGCCTACGCCCTGTCCCAGGGACTTCGCGTGTCCTGGTATCTGGGCCACTATTTGGCGACGGTCCGCATCCAGCCCAGGCCAACCGGGCGGAGGCCGCGCCCAAGGGGCGGTGCCAGGCCGCCGGGGCTCGGCGAAGTCTTGGCGGATCTGGGACAGCTCTTTCTGGCCGATCGCGCCTCGATCGAAGCCGGCCAGTACCGGCTGCCCGGAGGCTTCATCGGGCCCTGGACGATCCTCGATGCCCTTGATCGAAGCCTCCTCTATTTCCGCGACCTGCCTGCCGTGTTTCTGCGCCGACGCACCCGGAATGGAGAGGATGTGCGCCAGGATCCGACGGCGAGCCGCTACCCCGCCTATTACCGGCAGAACTTCCACTACCAGTCCGACGGCTATCTCAGCGCCAAGTCGGCCCGGCTCTACGATCACCAGGTGGAGACGTTGTTCATCGGCGGCGCTGATGCCATGCGCCGCCGGCTGCTGGTGCCGCTGGCGGAGCTGCTGCGCCGGCGCGGCCGCAGACCGTCGCGGCTTCTCGATCTCGGCTGCGGCACCGGTCGGCTCCTCCACCAGATCAAGGCGAACCATCCGCGCCTGGCGACGTTCGGGCTCGATCTGAGCCCACCCTACCTCACCGAAGCGCGTCGATCCCTCGACGGCTGTTCCAAGCTCGTCTTCATCAATGCCAAGGCCGAGGCATTGCCGCTGGCAAGCGCCAGCATGCAGGCGGTGACGGCGAGCTTTCTCTTCCATGAGCTGCCCGCTCAGGTGCGCCGCGAGGTGGTGAAGGAGGTGGCACGGGTGTTGGAGCCGGGCGGCGCCTTCCTCTTCCTCGACAGCCTGCAGACGGGCGATCACCCGCCCTATGACGCCATCCTCGAACGCTTTCCGGCGGTGGCGCACGAACCCTACTACGCCGACTACATCGGCGCGGACTTGCCCCGGCTGTTCGGCGATCACGGGCTGGTGGTGGAGCGGAGCGAGCGGGCGTTCTTCGCCAAGCTCCTGGTGGCGCGGCGCCGCTGACGGCGATTTAGGCGGCCGCGGTCGGTCGACCCAGAAGCGGCGCCGCCGCGTCGGCGGGCTCGGCGATCGCCGCCGGCGCCGACGGCGCGGTATGCGGCATCACGATGCCGGCGGAATCGAAGGCGAGCTTGATGCGCCGGTTGTATTCGCGCCCGACCAGCCATTGCCGTCCCGGCCGGGTCTTGATCCTGGCTTTGACGACGATCGCGGTGTCGGTGAACTTGTCGAGGCCGAAGATGTCCATGCGGTCGAGGATGGCGATGCCCCACTCGCGCTCGCCGCGTACCGTCTCGTCCACCTCTCGGAGGGTGGCGGTGACGTGGTCGACGTCGCTGTCATAGGCGACGGCGATATCAAAGACGTAGTAGCCGAAATCCTTGGTCATGTTCTTGACCGCGTTCACCTGGCTGAACGGGATGGTGATCTGAGCTCCCTGCACGTCGCGCATGCGGATGGTGCGGATCGAGATCGATTCGACCACGCCCGAGCGTCCGTCGATGTCGACGACGTCGCCGACATTGATCGTGTCCTCGAACAGGATGAAGAGCCCGGTGATGACGTCCTTGACCAAGGTCTGGGAGCCGAAGCCGACGGCAAGGCCGATCACGCCGGCGCCGGCGAGCAAGGGCGCGATGTTGACGCCGAGCTCGGACAGGACCACGAGGCTGACCACCACCACCAGCATGATGAAGATGGCGTTGTGCATGAGCGGCAGGAAGGTGCGCATGCGGGCGCGGTGGTCGGCGGTGTTGCCGGCGAGATCCAGGCGCTTCAGCGACCGCTCGATGAGCGCGCTCACCGTCTCCCAGAAGATGACGGCGATGCCCAGCACGAAGGCGATGTTGACGACGATGCCGGTGAGCCGGCGGCCGAGATCGGTGCTGAGCCAGGCGAAGCTGGCGACGCCCCAGGATTCCAAGAGCGCGAATCCGGCGAACAGGAAGATCACCGCGTCGAATACCGTCTTCAGGATCGGCAGATAGAGATTGGCGCGCTTTTCCAGCATGGGATAGGCACGCTTCACGTCCTCGGCGATCGAGAAGACGTAGGTCACGAGCCGGCGCTGGCCGAGCGAGGCAAGCCGCGCAGCCAGGAGCACGATCGCCGTCAGCAGCGTTCCCCTGAGAATGAAGGGAAAGCCGCCATCCACGGAGAGCGCCCAGACGAGATAGATCGCAACCAGATAGAAGATGGCGAGCCCATGCCAGATATCGGCGGACCGGCGCTTCAGGCGGACGATGCCGCTGCCGAGACCATCCGGGCTTAAGGCCGGCTCGGCACTCGACGGCCCCCGCAGCCAATCGGCAACCGCGGCGCGATTCTGCAGGATGAAGATCACACCCAGGGTCGCCAGGACGAGGCCGAGGAAATGCACAAGCGCCCGATAGACGCCATAGGGCAGGCCCAGGAACAGCGAGGCATCGAGAAGGAAGTAGCCGTAGATCCACAGGCCGCCGAAGCGGCGAATCCAGAGATAGAGATAGGCCGCCGTCTCGTCCTCGATCGCCGGCACCCTGAGCCCGGCGCTATAGGGCGAGAGCAGCAACCGGCCGGCGAGGTTGACCGCTCGGGCCAAGAGCAAGGCGTAGATCAACGTTCCGGCAACCAGCGCGGTGCGCAAGCTGGGCTCGGTCAGCGGCAAAGAGAGATAGGCGGTGATGCCGAAGACCGCGATCGGCGCCAGCTCGGTCGCGGCGCGCATGAGGAGCAGTCCGAGGCGGCTCAGCAGATTCCGGCCACGCTTGGCTTCCAGGAGGCGGCGCACCCGTGTCAGCCCTAGCCAAACCAAGGCCTCGCCGGCCAGCGCCGAGCCGAGCACGAGTGCCAGCTTGATCAGGACTTCCTGCGCTTGCGCGCGTTGGTCGGTCTCGAAGATCAGCTCCTGGACCCAGGAGCCGACGCGCGGCAGCACCGTCAGCACGTCGGTCGCCGAGAGAATGTCGGTGCTCAGCTGATTGATGCGGGCAGCCAAGGTGGTGAGCGCCAGCTGGCCCAAGGCCTCGACCGGGCTATCTTCGCTCGGCTGCGCGGGCGGTGCATGGAGCGCCAGCAGCGCCTTCAGCTGCAGCAGCAGCTTGGCGCGCTCGGCATCGTTCTCGAGCGTGCCGATGAGGCTCTTCAGCTGATCGGGCGGAATGGCGGTGGCGGCCGCGCTTGCCGCTGCCAGCGCCTGCGCCGGCTGGCTGTGGGATTGGGCGGCGGCGGGTGGGCGCGTCTGCGCGCTTGCCATTCCCGGCGCAAGCGTGAGCCAGGCCCCGAAGAGAGCGGCAATCAACAGGCGTAGGCCGATCATCGCAGGCGCTGTCATGGGTGGGAGATCCGGATCCGACACTATAGAGGCGCGTTTGGACTGTCATCTCGCAGAGGATTGCGGCAATTGCTTGGCCGCGCCCGGCCACGGCCCTGTGCGGCTTGTCTCTGCCGATCAATCCATGGATAATTCGGAGGTCTCTTCAGGATCTCGATCCGATCCGAAAAGGCCAAAGGAAACAAAGACTAGCTTGGAGGAATGCCGGCGCCATGAGCAACACGACCTTGTTTCCCGTGTCCGAGTCCTTGGCCAAACGCGCTTGGATCGATGCGGCGAAATACGAGGCGCTGTATCAGCGCTCGATCGACGATCCCGAGGGCTTCTGGGCGGAGCAGGGCAAGCGGATCCATTGGATCAAGCCCTACAGCAAGGTGAAGGATGTCTCCTTCACCGGCGACATCCGCGTGCGCTGGTTCCACGACGGCACCCTCAACATTTCCTACAACTGCATCGATCGCCATCTTGCCACCCGCGCCGACCAGACGGCGATTCTGTGGGAAGGCGACAGCCCGAACGAGCAGAAGCATGTGAGCTACGCCGAGCTGCACCAGAATGTATGCCGGCTCGCGAACGTGCTGAAGGCCCGCGGCGTCAAGAAGGGCGACCGGGTCACGATCTACATGCCGATGATACCCGAGACCGCCTACGCGATGCTGGCCTGCGCGCGCATCGGCGCGATCCATTCCGTGGTCTTCGGCGGCTTCTCGCCGGACTCGCTGGTGAACCGGATTCGCGACTGCGACTCCAGCCTGGTCATCACCGCCGATGAGGGGCTGCGCGGCGGCAAGACGGTGGCGCTCAAGGCGAACGCGGATGAGGCTTTGAAGCAATGCCCGAGCGTCAAATCCATGATCGTGGTGCGTCGCACCGGCGGCAGCGTCAAATGGGTCGACGGCCGCGACTTCTGGTACCACGAGGAAGCCGCCAAGGTGTCCAGCGACTGTCCGCCGGTGGAGATGAACGCCGAGGATCCGCTGTTCATCCTCTATACTTCGGGCTCGACCGGCAAGCCCAAGGGCGTGCTGCACACCACCGGCGGCTATCTCGTCTATGTGTCGCTCACGCACCAATACGTGTTCGACTACCACGACGGCGACATCTTCTGGTGCACGGCGGATGTCGGCTGGGTCACCGGCCACAGCTACATCGTCTACGGCCCGCTCGCCAATGGCGCCACCACGGTCATGTTCGAGGGCATTCCCAACTATCCCGATGCCTCGCGCTTCTGGCAGGTCGTCGACAAGCACAAGGTCAATATTTTCTACACCGCGCCGACCGCGATCCGCGCCTTGATGCGCGAGGGCGAGGCGCCGGTCCAGCGCACCAAGCGCAGCTCGCTTAGGATCCTCGGCACCGTCGGCGAGCCGATCAATCCCGAAGCCTGGCTGTGGTATCACCGGGTGGTCGGCGACGGGCGCTGCCCGATCGTCGATACCTGGTGGCAGACGGAAACCGGCGGCATCCTGATCACGCCCATTCCGGGCGCCATTGCAACGAAGCCGGGCTCGGCCACCAAGCCCTTCTTCGGCGTCAAGCCGGTCATCGTCGACAACGAAGGCAATCAGCTGGAAGGCGAGGCCGAGGGCAATCTCTGCCTGGCGGATGCCTGGCCCGGCATGATGCGCACCGTCTATGGCGACCATAAGCGCTTCGGCGAGACCTACTTCGCCGCCTTCAAAGGCAAATACTTCACCGGCGACGGCGCCAGGCGCGATGCCGATGGCTACTACTGGATCACCGGCCGCGTCGACGACGTGATCAACGTGTCCGGCCACCGGCTCGGCACCGCGGAGATCGAGAGTGCCTTGGTCGCGCACAAGAAGGTGGCCGAGGCCGCCGTCGTCGGCTACCCGCACGACATCAAGGGCCAGGGCATCTACGCCTATGTGACGCTCAAGATGGGCGAGCAGCCGACCGACATTTTGCGCAAGGAGCTGGTGCAATGGGTGCGCAAGGAGATCGGGCCGATCGCCTCGCCCGACCTCATCCAATGGGCGCCGGGATTGCCCAAGACCCGCTCGGGCAAGATCATGCGCCGGATCTTGCGCAAGATCGCCGCCAACGAGCACGACCAGCTGGGCGACACCTCGACCCTGGCCGATCCAACCGTGGTCAAGGATCTGGTCGATCAGCGCATGAACCGCGCCTAAGCGGGGTGGACTTTGGGAGGGGGTGAGGATCACCCCCTCCCCGACCCTCCCGGGGGGCGTCGCCAATAAAAAGTGCCCCGCGCGAGCGCGCGGGGCGAGTTGTCTGGAGGGACCGTGACGGTCGAACCCCGGGGGAGGAGTGGGGCTCGGCAGTGTCTCGATCCGATCCTAGTGTCCTCCCATCCGCTCCCCCCGGATGTGACCCCGATCACACACAGAAGCGTTTTCTTTGCCAGTCGCCGCGGTCGCTCGGCACGGCTTTGCCATGACATTTGAATTATAATATTATCTATATAATCTAATTGCATGGTGGCGACATGAACGACGTGAGCGACCAAACCCGGCGCCGGACGATCGAGTGGCAGGACCCGCAGGCGGGGCTGGCGGCGGCAAGCGGCCTCGACGGTCTCGGTTTTCTGCGCGCCATCGTGGCGGGCGCGGTGGCGCCGCCGCCGATGGCCCGGCTGCTTGGGCTGGAGCTGGAATCCGCCGAGCCGGGCGTGGCGGTGTTCGCGGTCGAGCCCGGCGAGCATCACTACAATCCGATGGCCACCGTGCATGGCGGTCTCTTGGCCACCCTCTGCGACTCGGCCATGGGCTGCGCGATCCTGTCGACCCTGCCGCCGGCAACCTTCTTCACCACGCTCGAGCTGTCGGTGAACTACGTGCGCGCGGCCACGGCCGAGACCGGTCGCCTCACCTGCGAAGGCCGGGTGCTGCATCGCGGCGGGCGCATCGCCACCGCCGAGAGCAAGGTCCTCGACGAGGCGGGCAAGCTCTTCGCCCATGCGACCACCACCTGCATGATCCTGGAGGCGAAAAGCTGAGGCATGCGCTACGCCGCCGATCATAAGCCGCGCACGCGCGAGCGCATCCTCAAGGCGGCGGGAGCCATGCTGCGCACCGGCGGGCTCGCCGGCGCCAGCGTGGACAAGATCATGGCGCGGGCCGGGTTGACCGTGGGCGGCTTCTACGCGCATTTCCGCTCGAAGGACGCGCTCGTCGCCGAGGCGCTGGGTGCGGCGCTCGGGGAGTCGCAGGCGCTCTGGCTGGCCGGGCTCGAGGCCATCAGCGGACCCGAGTTCGTGCAAGCCTTCGTGCGCCGCTATTTGAACCGCGGCCATCGCGATCAGCCGGAAGCCGGCTGTCCCTTGGCCCCGGCGCTCTCCGAGCTGGCGCGGGCCGCCGAGCCGACCCGCCATGCCATCGCCGGCGATCTGGAACGGCTGATCGCCGCCGTCGCTCTGCAGATGCCGGGGCGGGACGAATCCGAGCGCCGGGCCGAGACCTTGGCGATCCTGGCCTTGTGTTTCGGCGGCATCCAGCTTGCGCGCGCGGTCGGCGGCACGCCGCTTTCGGATGAGGTCTTGCGCGCCGGTCGCGCCATCGCCGGCAAGCTCAGCCAGCCGGCTTGATCGCGGCGATCCGCTGCACCAGGGCGGGTCTTGGCGTCGCCACCTCGAGATGCTCGTAGGCGATCACCGCCAGCGCGCCATGGACGGCCTCCAGAAGCTCGCCCGGGCGGAGCAGGAAATCGGGATTGCGAGGTCGGCCGAAGCGCTCATTGCCGACGGCGAAGGTCTCGTAGAGCAGGGCGCCGCCGGGAGCGACGGCGCCGAGGATCGCCGGCAACAAGGGCCGCCAGAGATAGTTGGCAACGACGACGCCGGCGAAGCGCCCTTGGCCCAAGGGCCACGGCGCGCCCGACTCGAGATCGGCAGCGACCACCTCGACGGCGGCGTCCTCTGCGAGATCGGCAAGACCAGCGATGTCCCGATCGACGGCGAGGACGCGGTAGCCGAGCCGCCTGAAGAAGCGCGTGTGGCGGCCGCTCCCTGCTGCCAGGTCCAAGACCGTCCCGCCGGAAGGCACCAGCCGGGCGAAGCGTTCGACCCAGGACGAGACTTGGGGGGAGGAGTCGCAAGCCGGCGTCTGTGGCATCAAGGCGTCACCATCCCATGAAGCGCCGACCGAGCCATCGTAAGCTCTTGCCTTGGCGATCTTCCGATGCCACTTGAATTACCGTAGCATGACGATTCGACGCTGGTGCGATCCTGGGGGGCTGGACCAGGCGGCGCCAAGAGCGGGGTCGGATTTGAGGACTGGGGCCGAATGATCCTTTACGATCTCAGATGCAAGGATGGCCATTCCTTCGAGGGCTGGTTCCGCGACAGCGCCGGTTACGATCAGCAAGCCAAGGCGCGCAAAATCATTTGCCCGGTCTGCGGCAGCAAGAAGGTCGAGAAGGCGCTGATGGCGCCCCGGCTCGCCCGCTCTCGCCGCGGAGAGAGCAAGCTCCCGGCGAAGAACGAGAAGATGGTGAATGTCGAGCAAGCCGAGATGCTGAAGGCGCTCCGCGGGGTGCGCAAGCAGATCGAGGACAACTGCGACTATGTCGGCGAACGCTTCCCGGAAGAGGCAAGGAAGATCCATTACGGCGAGACCGAGCAGCGCGGCATCTACGGCGAGGCGAGCGACACCGAGGCTGAGGCGCTCAAGGATGAAGGCATCACCGTCAACCGGGTGCCCTGGGTTCCGCCCGCCGACAACTGATCTCCCACCTCAGTCCTTGACCGCGAAGCCGAGATAGTTGACGTCGAGGTCCTTGCTGAGGCGCCAGCTATCCGCCAGCGGGCTATAGCTCACCCCCGAAAGCTGCTGGAGCCGCATGCCCGAAAGGCGCAGTGCGGCGTCCAGCTCCGAGGGGCGGACGAACTTGGTCCAGGAATGCGTGCCCCGCGGCACCCAGCCCAGCACATACTCGGCCCCGAGGATGGCGAAGGCGAAGGCCTTGGCGGTGCGATTGAGCGTGGCCACGACCATGGCGCCGCCGGGCTTGAGCAAGCCGGCTGAGGCCTGGATGAACAGCTCCACATCGGCCACGTGCTCGACCACCTCCAGATTGAGGACCGCATCGAAGCGCTCGCCCGCTTGCCAAAGCGCCTCGGCGGTGCCCGAGCGGTAGTCGATCGCGAGGCCTGCTTGCTCGGCATGCAGGCGCGCGACCACGACATTCTTCTCGCCCGCATCGATGCCGACCACCTCGGCCCCGAGCCGCGCCATCGGCTCGCTCACCAGGCCGCCGCCGCAGCCGATGTCGAGGAGGCGCAAGCCGGCGAGCGGCCGCTTTGCCGTGGGCTCGCGGCGGTAATGGAAGCTGAGTTGATCGCGGATGAAGGCCAAGCGCACGGGGTTGAGCTTGTGCAGCGGGCGGAAGGCGCCCTGCGGATCCCACCACGCATCCGCCAGCTTGGCGAAGCGCTCGATCTCGGCGGCATCGACGCTGGTCGCGGTCGGCATGGCTCTAGCCCCTATTCGCTCCTCACGCCTCTCCCGGCGGCCAATCTTGCTCCCGCCCGGGACTTCCCATATCTATAGCCCGCGCGTCGCACTTGAACCATCTCGGGTCCGCTTCGAGGACCCTCTTAGGCCCCATGCCGGCCCGGATCCCATGGCAAGACTGGTGATGAAATTCGGCGGCACCTCCGTCGCCGATGTCGAGCGCATAAAGAACGTGGCGCTTCGGGTGAAACGCGAGGCGGACGCCGGCCACGAGATCGCCGTGGTGGTCTCCGCCATGGCCGGGTCCACCAACCAGCTGGTCAACTGGTGCACCGAGGCGGGCCAGCTGCACGACGCGCGCGAATACGACGCGGTGGTCGCCTCGGGCGAGCAGGTGACCGTGGGTCTCCTCGCGATCGCCTTGCAGAGCATCGGCGTCAACGCCCGCTCCTGGCTCGGCTGGCAGCTGCCGGTCAGAACCGACGGGGTGCACGGCAAAGCGCGCATCGAGGGCATCGAGACGGCCGAGCTGATTCGCCGATTCGCGCAAGGCCAGGTCGCCGTCGTCGCCGGATTCCAGGGGCTCGGCCCCGACCAGCGCGTGACCACGCTGGGGCGCGGCGGATCGGACACATCTGCGGTGGCGTTGGCGGCGGCGCTCGCTGCCGACCGTTGCGACATCTTCACCGATGTCGATGGGGTCTACACGACCGACCCCCGGATCGTGACGAAGGCGCGCAAGCTCGATAAGATCACCTATGAGGAGATGCTGGAGATGGCGTCCCTCGGCGCCAAGGTCCTGCAGACGCGCTCGGTGGAAATGGCGATGAAGCACCGGGTCAGGGTGCAGGTGCTTTCCAGCTTCGTGGATGCGCCCGGGACCCTTGTGGTAGGCGAGGACGAGATCGTGGAACAGGAACTGGTGAGCGGCATCGCCTACAGCCGGGACGAGGCGAAGATCACCGTGGTCAAAGTGGCCGACCGCCCAGGCGTCGCGGCCGGCATCTTCGGACCGCTGGCGGATGCGGCGGTCAACGTCGACATGATCGTGCAGAACGCCTCGGAGGACGGGCGCCAGGCCGACATCACCTTCACCGTGGCGCGCGCCGACCTCGAGCGCGCGCTGGCCGTGCTCGGGCAGAACCGGAAAAGCTTGGGATTCGCCGATCTGGTCTCCGATCCGAACGTGGTCAAGGTATCCGTGATCGGCGTCGGCATGCGCAGCCATGCGGGCGTCGCCCAGCGCATGTTCCGGACCTTGGCGGAGAAGGGCATCAACATCCAGGTGATCTCCACCTCGGAGATCAAGGTGAGCGTGCTGATCGCGGAGGAATACACCGAGCTTGCCGTCCGCGCGCTGCATACGGCCTACGGCCTCGACGGCGCCTGAGGTGACGGCGGACGCCGAGGCCCGGCTCGATCGCCTCTGGCGCCGCGGTCGAGACTTCCTCGGCGTGAGGCTCGCCGTGATGGGCGGCGCCATGACCTGGGTCTCGGAGCACAATCTGGTGGCCGCCATCTCCAATGGCGGCGGCTTCGGCGTGCTGGCCTCGGGCTCGATGACGCCTTCGCGGCTCAGCGAGGAGATCGAGGCGACGACCCGGCTCACCGCCAAGCCCTTCGGCGTCAACCTCATTGTCATGCATCCGGAACTGATGGGCCTGGCCGAGGCCTGCATCGCTGCCGAGGTGAGCCACGTCGTGCTCGCCGGCGGTCTGCCGCCGACGGCGATCGTCCGCCGGCTCAAGGATGCCGGCGTCAAGGTCATGGGCTTCGCCCCAGCCGTGGTCTTCGCCAAGAAGCTGATCCGCGGCGGGGTGGATGCGCTCATCATCGAAGGCACCGAGGCGGGTGGCCATATCGGCCCGGTGTCGACCAGTGTGCTGGCCCAGGAGATCCTGCCGGCGGTGAGCGAGGTGCCGGTGTTCGTCGCCGGCGGCATCGGCCGCGGCGAGGCCATCGCCAGCTATCTGGAGATGGGCGCCAGCGGCTGCCAGCTCGGCACCCGCTTCGTCTGTGCGAGGGAATCGATCGCCCATCCGCGCTTCAAGCAGGCGTTCATCCGCGCCGTCGCGCGCGACGCCATGCCCTCGCTGCAGCTCGACCGGCGCTTTCCGGTGATCCCGGTCAGAGCGCTGGAGAACAAGGCGAGCCAGCGCTTTCTCGAAACCCAACGCCAGGTGATCGAGCGCTTCAACAAGGGCGAGATCGACCAGAAATCCGCCCAGCTCGAGATCGAGCATTTCTGGGCGGGCGCCTTGCGCCGGGCGGTCATCGACGGCGATGTGGAGAACGGCTCGCTGATGGCCGGCCAAAGCGTCGGCATGGTCAAGAGCGAGCAGTCGACCGAGACGATCCTCGATGAGCTCGTCGGCCAGGCGATCGCCACGATCGCCCGCCAGGAGCGGATCGGAGCGGCCGGATGATGCAAGCCGCCGGCGCCTGGAGTGGCGGTCCCCGGCTTTTGCTCAAGCGCTTGCGCGACGTCATGGCTGGTCCCGGCTCGGGCCAGGAGCGGCTCGACCGGATCGTGCGTCTGATCGCCGCCGAGATGGTGGCCGAGGTCTGCTCCTGCTACGTGGTGCGCGGCGGTGTGCTCGAGCTGTTTGCGACCGAAGGCCTGAAGCAGGAAGCGGTGCACCGCACCCGCCTCAGGGTCGGCGAAGGCCTCGTCGGCGACGTGGCGCTCAATGCCCGGCCGCTGGCGCTCGCCGACGCGCAGAGCCATCCCAACTTCGCCTACCGCCCGGAGACCGGCGAGGAGGTCTATCACTCGCTGATGGGCGTGCCGATGCTGCGCGGCGGCCGCACCTTGGGCGTTCTCGTCGTGCAGAACCGATCGAAGCGGCAATATGCCGAGGAGGAGGTCGAGGCGCTCGAGACCATCGCCATGGTGGTGGCCGAGCTGGTCGCCGGCGGCCATCTCGTCGGTCTGGCGGAGCCGGGGACGGCGGATGAAACCTCGCTCTTGCCCGCCAGGCTCGAGGGCACGCGGCTCCATGACGGCCTGGCGATCGGCAGCGCGGTCCTGCACACGCCGCGCATCACCGTGCATCAGCTCGTCGCCGAGGATCCCGCTCTTGAGCTCGAACGGCTGAAGCGCGCCGTCTCGGAGATGCACGATGAGCTGGATGATCTTCTCGAGGATGGCGAGCTCGCGCATGCGGGCGAGCACCGCGACGTGCTCGAGACCTATCGCATGTTCGCGGAAGACCGCGGCTGGCTCGGGCGCATTCGCGAGGCGATCGGCTCGGGGTTGACCGCCGAAGCTGCGGTGCAGAAGGTGCAGAACGACACCCGCGCGCGCATGGCGCAGATCGCCGATCCGTATCTGCGCGAGCGGCTGCTGGATCTCGAGGACCTGAACAACCGGCTCCTGGCGCATCTCGCCGGCGCCGACCGCGGGCGCGAGCTGCCGGAGGATGCCGTGCTGATCGCCCGCAACATGGGGCCGGCGGAGCTGCTCGACTACGATCGCACGCGGCTCAGAGCCCTCGTCCTGGAGGAGGGCTCGCCCACCGCCCATGTCGCCATCGTGGCGCGCGCTCTGGATCTGCCGACGGTCGCCCGCGTGCCCAACATCCGCACCACCGTCGAGCCCGGCGATCGCATCGTCGTCGACGGAACCCACGGCGTCGTCTATGTCAGGCCTTCCGAGGATATCGTCGAGACCATTGCCAGCACGGTGGCGGCGAGCCAAGCGCGCCGCGCCCACTACTTCCAGCTCAAGGATTTGCCGGCGGTGACCCTCGACGGCACGCCGATCGCGCTCTATCTCAACGCCGGTCTGCTCATGGATGTGGCCCAGCTCGAGGACACCGGCGCCGACGGCGTCGGTCTCTATCGCACCGAGATTCCCTTCATGGTGCGCACCCACTATCCCAGCCTCGAGGATCAGACGACCGTCTATCGCCATGTGCTGCAGCGCGCCGGCGACAAGCCGGTGGTGTTCCGCACGCTCGATGCCGGCGGCGACAAGCGTCTGCCGTATTTCTCCTACGCCGAAGACGAGAACCCGGCCATGGGCTGGCGCGCGCTGCGCATTTCCCTCGATCGTCCCTCGATGCTGCGCCAGCAGCTGCGCGCGCTGGTCCGGGCGGCAGCGGGGCGGCGGCTCTTCGTCATGTTTCCGATGGTGGCCGAGGTGGCCGAGCTCACCCTGGCGCGGGCGATCCTGGAGCTCGAGCTCGAGCGGGCGCGGGAGTCCCTGGGCGGCGAAGGTGTGCTCGAGCCGCCGAGCGCGGTCAAGGTGGGCGCCATGCTGGAAGTGCCGGCGCTCCTTTATCAGCTTCCGGCATTGCTTCAGCGGGTCGATTTCGTCTCGGTCGGATCGAACGATCTCTTGCAGTTCTTCTTTGCCAGCGACCGCGGCAGCCCGAGGATGGCGGAGCGCTACGATCCCTTGTCGCCGCCCGTGCTCTCGCTCCTCTGGCGCCTCGCCCAGGCCTGCGAGCGGGCGCGGGTCCCGTTGACCATGTGCGGAGAGATGGCGAGCCGGCCCTTGGAGGCGATGGCGCTTTTGGGTCTCGGCTTCCGCAGCCTGTCGATGCCGCCGGCCACCGTCGGCGCGGTCAAGACTATGGCGCGGAGTCTTGCTATTCTGCCGCTCCGGCAGTACCTGCAATCATTACTCGACCTGCCGGACCATAGCGTTAGGGAAAAACTCAGGGGCTTTGCACAAGATCATGGTGTTAACGTTTAAAGTGTTGCCTTCATCGCTCTGATTTTGCTATTTTTTAGTAGCGACTTGCGATGGGTCTTTTAACCTAATTTGAGGCAAAAGAAGTAGCGGACCCTATACTGGCCAAGTAACGTCCAAGCTGAGTGGATTACCAATGGCGTTGCGACAGCATAAAGAGCGCGAGATCGCGCCGCCCGAATCGGGGGCGGGCGACGATGCGCGCGTGCTGGGACCGACGCTGATCAAGACGTCGCTCGGAACCGAGCTGAGGCGCGCCCGGGAGTTCCGGGACTATGAGCTGGTCGCCGTCGCCAGCGCGCTCAAGATCCGCCCCGATTACTTGCGAGCCATAGAAGACGGCCGCTACGACGTCCTGCCCGGTCGCGCCTATGCCATCGGCTTCGTGCGCGCCTATGCCGGCCTTCTCGGGCTCGACGTCGAGGAGGCCCTGGCCCGGTTCAAGCAAGAGGCGAACGGGATCGACCGCGTTCCGGTGCTGACCTTTCCCTCGCCGCCGCCGGAGGGCCGCGTTCCCGGTGGCGCGGTGTTGTTCGCATCGATCGTGCTTGGCGTGCTCGCCTACGGCGCCTGGTACTGGCTGACGGCGCGCGAGCGGTCGCTGGTGGAGCTGGTGCCCGAGGTGCCGGCGCGCCTCGCGCAGATCGTCTCCAACCTGGCGCCCTCGGGCGAGCCGGTGACCTTGCGGCTGCCGCGCGCCGATCAGGCCGAGGCCGCGGTGACGCGGAGCCTTCCCGATCAGCCGCGTGCGGCGCTGGGTTCGGCTTCGCCGATCAGCCCCGTTGCCGCCGCACCGAGCCCGGTTGCCGCCCCAAGCCAAACCGCGAGCGCGGCCGGCAGTCAACCGGCGCCGCCCATTTCCGGCGAGTCCGCCACCGCGGCGAGCGCTTCGGCGGAGCCCGGGCCGGTCGAAGAGGCCGCCGAGGAAGAAGATGGGGTGGCTCCGCCCCCGGAGGAGCGGCCGCCGACCGCCGTCGCCGACAGTTCCCAGCGTGCGGCCTCCGCCACCCCGCCCCGCTCGCAGCTGGCCGCCGTGCCGGCGGCGCCGGCGGTCGAGACCGGCGGCGGCCGGGTCATGCTGCGGGCCAAGGAGGAAAGCTGGGTTCAGGTTCGCGACGCCGACAATTCGCCGGTCATTACCCGGGTGCTGAAGCCTGGCGATTTCGTGCGGGTTCCCGATCGCTCGGGGCTCACCCTGCTCACCGGCAATGCGGGCGCCCTTGAAGTCTTGGTCGATGGCGAGCTGGTGCCGGCCGTCGGCCCCCGCGGCCAGGTCCGGCGCGACATCGTCCTCGACCCGGAACGGCTGAAATCCGGCACCGCCGCACCTAGGTCTTAAGCCTCGTCCAGCTCGAGGAGCCTCGCTCGGCTCTGTTCGAGGCCACTGGCTCCGTGCTACTTCCTCGCCTGCATCGATAGGCGCTGCTTCCGTTGCCGGAAGGCGCCCGACGGAGTTCGAAGTCATGAGCATTCGCCCCTACCGCGACGTCCATCGCCGCGCCTGCCGCAAGATCCATGTGGGATCGGTCCCGGTCGGCGGCGATGCGCCCATCGCCGTGCAGACGATGACCAACACGCCGACCGCGGATGCCAAGGCCACCATCGACCAGATTCGGCGGGCGGAGGAGGCGGGCTGCGACATCGTGCGCGTATCGTGCCCGGATGTGGAGTCGACCGCCGCTCTCAGGACCATCGTCAAGGCGGCGAAGATCCCGATCGTGGCCGACATCCATTTCCACTATAAGCGCGCCATCGAGGCGGCCGAGGCGGGGGCTGCGTGCCTGCGCATCAATCCCGGCAATATCGGCTCGGCCGACCGCGTGCGCGACGTGGTCAAGGCGGCCAAGGATCATGGCTGCTCCATGCGCATCGGCGTCAATGCCGGCTCGCTCGAGCGCGACCTCCTGGAGAAGTTCGGCGAGCCCTGTCCCGAGGCGATGGTCGAGAGCGCCCTCAACCACGCGAAGATTCTGCAGGATCACGACTTCCACGAGTTCAAGATCAGCGTGAAGGCCTCCGATGTGTTCCTGGCGGTCGCCGCCTATCAGGGCTTGGCCGAGGCCTGCGACTATCCCTTGCACATCGGCATCACCGAGGCGGGCGCCCAGCGCCTCGGCACCGTCAAGTCTTCGATCGGTCTCGGCATGCTGTTGTGGAGCGGCATCGGCGACACCATTCGCGTGTCGCTGTCGGCCGATCCGGTGGAAGAGGTGAAGGTCGGCTACGACATCTTGAAAGGCCTTGGGATCAGGCGCCGTGGGGTGACGGTGATCGCCTGCCCGTCCTGCGCCCGCCAGCAATACGATGTCATCAAGACGGTGGAGGCCCTGGAGGAGCGGTTGACCCATATCACCACGCCGATGACCCTCTCGGTGATCGGCTGCGTGGTCAACGGTCCGGGCGAGGCGCGGGAAACCGATATCGGCTTCACCGGCGGCGGCAGCGGGACGCACATGGTCTACCTGAACGGCCAGCCGGCGCATCGTCTGAAGGACAAGGACATCGTCGACCATCTCGTCGGTCTCGTCGAGAAGAAGGCGGCCGAGATCGAAGCCGCGAAGCCCGCGGCGACGCAAAGCGCTTTCAAGGAAAGCGCGAGAGCCGCCGAATAGCTGGAGATCTCGGTCCTTGGCAGCGTTGCAGCCGGTTCGCGGCACCCACGATCTTTTGCCGGAAGACAGCCGGCGGCATCGACATGTGATCGATACCGCCCGGCGCATCGCCGAGCGCTTCGGCTTCGCCGAGATATCGACGCCGATCTTCGAATTCTCCGACGTGTTCCGCCGCACCTTGGGCGAAACCTCCGACATCGTGTCGAAGGAGATGTACACCTTCACCGACCGTGGCGGCGAGGAGGTGACCTTGCGCCCCGAGGCCACCGCCGGCATCGCCCGCGCGCTCATTTCAGGCGGGCTCAGCCAGCACTTGCCGCTGAAGTATTTCTGCCATGGTCCGATGTTCCGCTATGAGCGGCCGCAGAAGGGGCGCTTGCGGCAATTCCATCAGATCGACGTCGAGCTCTTGGGCGTTCCCGCCCCGCAGGCCGACATCGAGGTGGTGGCTCTCGGTGCCGAGATCCTGGACAAGCTCGCCATCCTCGAGCGCTGCACCCTCGAGCTCAACACGCTTGGCGACAGTGACAGCCGCGCCGCCTATCGCAAGGTGCTGGTCGATTATCTCAGCGGCCATCGCGGCGGATTGTCCAAGGACAGCCTCGATCGCTTGGAGCGCAATCCGCTCCGCATCCTCGATTCCAAGGACGAGGGCGACCGCCGGATCTTGGCGAACGCGCCGATCTACAGCGCCTACCTCACCAACTCGGCAGCGGCCTTCTTCGCCGACGTCCGCAATGGCTTGGATGCGCTCGGCATCGCCTACACGATCAATCCCCGCCTGGTCCGCGGCCTCGACTATTACTGCCATACCGCCTTCGAGTTCATAACCGGCGCCTTGGGCGCCCAGGGCACGGTCATGGGCGGCGGGCGCTATGATGGCCTGGTGGAGGCCATGGGCGGGCCGGCGACGCCCGGTGTTGGCTGGGCGGCGGGGATCGAGCGCATGGCCATGCTGGTGGAAGATCTGCCGCCGCTCACCCGCCCGATCGCGGTGGTGCCGATCGGCGAGGCGGCCGAGGCGAAGGCGCTTCAGCTCGCCCACCGGCTTCGCCGCGACGGGTTCACCGTCGAGCATGGCTATGGCGGCAATTTGGCGCGGCGCTTGAAGCGGGCGAACAAGCTGAATGCCGCCGCCGCCTTGCTCATCGGCGAGAACGAGCTCGCCCGCAACGCCGCCACTCTGCGTGACCTTGATACGGGCGAGCAGGTGGAGGTCCCGCTCGACGGCTTGGCCGAGCGCCTCAGCCGCTACCGCTAGCGGAGCGATGGCCGAGGAGCCACGCGCTGGCCGCCTCGTCGTCGTCGGCCTCGATCATCGGTCGGCACCGGCCGAGTTGCGCGAGCGCTTGTTCATCGAGGAGCCGGCGGTGCCGACCGCCTTGCAGGAGCTCCGGAGCGCCGGCTTCTCCGAGGTTCTGACGCTGTCCACCTGCGACCGCGTCGTGGCGATCGGCATCGCCTCCGAGACTGAAGCCGCCCGCAACGGCCTTCAGCGCCTTGCCCGGCATGCGGGCCTCAACGAGAACGACGTGCTGGCGATGGCGCGAAGTTTCGAGGGCGAGGCCGCCATCGCCCAGCTCTTCGCCATCGCATCGGCGCTCGAGAGCCAAATCCTGGGCGAGCCGCAGGTCCTGGGCCAGCTCAAGGCCGCGCACCGTCTGGCCCGCGAGCTGGGCGGGCTCGGCGGCGAGCTGGAAGCCGTGCTGCAGGCCGCCTATGCCTGCGCCAAGCGCGTGCGCAGCGAAACGGCGATCGCCGAGCATCCCGTGTCGATGGCGGCCTGCGCCGTCCAGCTCGCCCGCGACCTGCATGGCGAGCTCGGACGCGCCAGCGGCCTGCTCATCGGCACCGGCGACATGGGCCAGCTCCTGGTGGATCAGCTGCAACGGGCCGGCCTGGGTCAGCTCGTGGTCGTCGCCCGCCAGCCGCACCGTGCCGAGGCGCTGGCGCGGGCATTCGGGTGCAACTTCGCCTCGCTCTCGGAGCTCGACCGCCTGCTGATCGGAGCCGACGTGATCGTCGCCTGTCAGGGCGAGGGGCGTCTGGCTCTGACGCTCCCCATGGTTGCTCAGGCCTTGCGCCAACGCCGCCGCCGGCCGATGTTCTTCGCCGACATGGCGGTGCCCCGCGATGTCGAGCCCGCCATCAACGATCTCGATGGGGCTTTCCTCTACGGAATCGACGATTTGGAGCGCGTGGCGCTCGCCGGGCGGACGCAGCGTACGCTGGCGGCGGAGGCCGCGCGGGCGATCGTCGCCGAGGAGGCGCGCCGGTTTTCCGAGAGCCGGGCCGAGCGCCGAGCGGTGCCCGCCGTAGTGGCGCTCCGCCGCCGGTTCGAGCGGCTCAGGGCCGAGATCCTGGGGGAGACCGGCGATGTCGAGCGTGCAACCGAGCTCCTGATCAACCGGCTGTTGCATGATCCCTCCGAGGCGTTGCGGCGCCTGGCGGCCGAGGATCCCGGCCTGCAGTCCGACGCGGAAGGGCTGGTCCGTATGTTGTTTCGCCTGGAGGATGAGGCATGAGTTTGGACGCGAAGCTCGACAAGGTGGTGGCGCGCCATGCCGAGCTGTCGGAAGCGCTGGCCGCGGAGCGCGTCGATCCCGGCAGCTTCGCCAAGATGTCGAAGGAATATGCCGAGCTCACGCCGATCACTGACGAGATCAAGCGGCTTCGGCAGGTTCGCGCCGAGATCGAGGGCCTGAACGAGATCATCGCCGATGGCTCGACGGACAGCGAGATGAAGACTTTGGCCGAGACCGAACGTGGCGAGCTCGAGGCGCGTGTCCCCAAGCTCGAGCGCGCCGTGCAGGTCCTGCTCCTGCCGAAGGACGAGGCGGATACCAAGAACGCCATCCTCGAGGTGAGGGCGGGCACCGGCGGCGACGAGGCGGCGCTGTTCGCCTCCGAGCTCTTTCGCATGTATCAGCGTTTCGCGCAGCTCAAGGGTTGGAAGTTCGAGACGATGGATCTGTCGGAGACGGCACTCGGCGGCTTCAAGGATGCGACCGCCTCGATCGTCGGGCGCAATGTCTTCGCCAGGCTCAAATTCGAGTCGGGCGTGCACCGGGTGCAGCGGGTGCCGGCAACCGAGGCATCGGGCCGTATTCACACCTCGACGGCGACCGTGGCCGTGCTGCCGGAAGCCGAAGAGGTGGACGTCCATATCGAGGAGAAGGACCTCCGCATCGACGTCTTCCGTTCGAGCGGCCCCGGCGGCCAATCGGTCAACACCACCGACTCCGCCGTCCGCATCACGCATCTGCCGACTGGGATCGTCGTGCAGCAGCAGGACGAGAAGTCGCAGCATCGCAACAAGGCGAAGGCGCTCAAGGTGCTGCGCGCCCGGATTTATCAAGCCCAGCGCGAGAGGCAGGAAGCCGAGCGGGCCGCCAACCGGAAGAGCCAGATCGGCTCCGGCGACCGTTCCGAGCGTATCCGCACCTACAACTACCCGCAGGGTCGCGTGACCGACCACCGCATCAATCTCACCCTCTACAAGATCGAGAAGGTGCTGCTGGGCGAAGCCTTGGACGAGTTCGTGGACGCGCTCACCGCCGAGGACGAGGCCGAGCGGATGGCGACGCTGGCATGACCATCGGCGAGGAGCTGAGCCAGGCCGTCCAGATCCTGGCTCAAGCCGGCGTGCCGCAGCCGCGCCTGGATGCCCGCGTGCTGCTGGCGCATGCGCTGGGGGGGCCGCTCGAGCCCCTGATGGGCGCTGGCGAGGTGAGCCTGCCGCCGGCGGTCAGCGACCAGTATCAGCGGTTCATTGCCCGGCGCGTTGGGCGCGAGCCGGTGAGCCGGATCGTCGGCCACCGTGAGTTCTGGAGCCTCAATTTCGTGCTTTCGCCGGCGACCCTCGACCCCAGGCCCGACAGCGAGACCCTGATCGAGGCGGCACTTGCGGTAAGCCGGCCGGAAACACCGCTTGCGGTTCTCGACCTCGGCACCGGCAGCGGTTGCCTGTTGCTGGCGCTGTTGAGCGAGAGGCCGCTCGCCACCGGACTCGGCATCGATATCGACCCGGAGGCTGTCGCCGTCGCCGGGCGGAACGCGGCCCGCCACGGCCTTGCCGGTCGGGTTCGATTTCAAGAGGGCGATTGGGGTGCGGGGCTCGATGGTCCCTACGATCTCATCTTGTGCAATCCGCCCTATTTGCCGACGGGCGAGATCGAGCAGCTTGAGCCCGAGGTGGCTCGCCACGAACCCCGCCTGGCACTCATCGGCGGGTCCGACGGGCTCGAGCAGTACCGGCGGCTCGGGGCCGAACTCCTTCGCCTCATCGGGTCCGCCGGCTTCGCGGTGGTGGAGGTCGGACGGGGCCAAGCCGACGAGGTGGAGGCGATCTTGCGGGCGTCCGGGCTCAGAACCGTCGAACGGCGGCGGGACTTATCGGCGATCGAGCGCTGTCTCACCCTGGTTCGGGCCGGCAACAGTGCCTAAGAAAAACAGGCCAGGCCCAAAATATCTGTTGGATTTACCGCGCGTTCCGACTACGGTTGCCTGCATAGACGAGCCGCTGGCTCCGCGCCCAGGGGGGCGCCCGAACAAAAGATCATCATAACCGGGGTCCAGAACCTTCAAGGTGAGGTCTGGGACCACAGCGCGCGGATCGCCGCTTGTCATTCCACATGGTCAAAACTAAGGCAATATGAGACAAGGTCCTCACCCCAAGCGGTCGCGGGGCCGCGGCAATGGCGGTGGCGGTGGTAGCGGCGGCGGCGGTGGCCGCAAGCACCATCTACCGCTTCGGCTCCAGACTTTCGACTCGAACGGTCCAGACGTTCGAATTCGCGGCAATGCCTACCAGGTGCATGAGAAGTATCTGCAGCTCGCGCGCGACGCTTCGGCGGCGGGCGACCGGGTGGCGGCGGAGAACTACTTCCAGCATGCCGAGCATTATTTCCGCATTATCAGCGCGGACTTGGCCAATACCCAGGCCCACCAAGGTCCGGGCGGCCTGCAGAACGGCAATGGCCAGCGCAATCCAGGCGACCCCCTGGGGCCGCCGGGCGGCCTGCCGTCGAGCGGTCTGCCGGTCGGGGCCGGAGGCCAGCCGCTCCTCGGCGGCGACCTGGACGAAGTGGACGAGGGCGGCCAGCCGCTCTTGCCGCCGCGCGAACCGAATCTCGGTTAGCCCGGCCGCTCTCGGTTAGCCCAGCCAATCTTGGCTATGCGGGACCGCCGGGCAGCGGTTCCAGAGCGTCGCCAAGGCTGACGGTTCCGGGGGCGAGCACTTCTGCGTAGACGCCCATATGGACATGGCCAAAGCCGCGCTCGAGATCGCGCGGGATGGCAAGATCGCGTTCCGCCGTCGCCGGATTGACCGTGGTGGCGGCGCACCGCGCGATGGGCTTGGCGACCCTCATCCGGGCGCTGCCAAGCCGGATCTCGCTTCCGACCCAAGACAGCTCCTCCCAGGCCGTGCTCCCCGTTAGATAGACATTGGCGCGAAAGCGCAGCTTCTCGACCGGCCGACCCACGACCCGGGCCAGATCCTCGACGCTGGCTTCGCCGATGATCGAGACACGCGGGTGCGAGACGTCGGCGAGCCCGGTTTCCGGCGCCTCCACCAGGCGAGGCTGGCCGCGGGCATCCTGGGCGAGATAGGCCCTCAAAAACTGGTCGATGATGGTGCGACCGATCGGCGTCGTGACCTGGCCCCGGGCCACCGTGCGGCCGTCGCGGGCGAGCGTCAACGTGCCGGAATCTGCCTCGAAATCCGCCGTGAGCGTCGCCAACCTCGAATTGCTCATGAGCTGGAGGAAGGCGGTCTTCGGCTGCCAGCGGGGCTCGGTCTGGTCGTATTGGGTGGTGCCGTGGGCGATGGCGAACCGCCGGTCATGGGGAAAGCCGCGCCCGGGCGATAGTTTGACGCAGGTCAAGGACTCGGCCGTCAGGCCTTTGACAGGGTAGCGGTAGAGGCCACTGACCAGGATCGGCATGGGCGGGAGCTTAGGGCTAGGAGCCCGTCTGAGCCATGGGTCCGGCCGTCCTGAATCCCTTGTGTGTCCGTTTTGACACGCCCATATGGTTTTCAGTCGGTCGGCTCCAGGGCGGCCGGAGACGCCGGGCTCGCTCGTGAGCCGGCGGTCGAGAGGGGAAATTCATGGATTTCGAGAAATATTCCGAACGCTCTCGCGGCTTCATCCAGGTGGCGCAGGATCTGGCGATGCGGCGCGGCCATCAGCGGCTGACGCCCGAGCATCTCTTGAAGGTGCTGCTCGACGACAAAGAAGGCTTGATCGCGGGCCTGGTGAAGAACGCCGGCGGCAACCTCGAGCGCATTCGCGCCTCGGTCGAGGCGGAGCTGGGCAAGGTGCCGCGGGTCGAGGGCGGCGGCGCCGGCCAGGTGTATCTCGCGCCGGAAACCGCCCGAGTCTTCGAGCGTGCCGAGGAGCTGGCGACAAAGGCCGGCGACAGCTTCGTCACCGTCGAGCGCCTGGCATTGGCCTTGGCGCTCTCCGAAGGATCGCCGGCGGCGCGCATCTTCAAGGAGAACGGTGTCACGCCGCAAGGCCTGAACCGGACCATCGACGAACTGCGCAAGGGCCGCAAAGCCGATACCGCCGGCGCCGAGGCCGGCTTTGACGCCTTGAAGAAATACGCCCGCGATCTCACCCAGGTGGCGCGGGAGGGAAAGCTCGATCCGGTCATTGGCCGTGACGAGGAGATCCGCCGCACCATTCAGGTCTTGTCCCGGCGCACTAAGAACAATCCGGTGCTGATCGGCGAACCCGGGGTCGGCAAGACGGCGATCGTGGAGGGCTTGGCGCTTCGCATCGTCAATGGCGACGTGCCGGAGAGCCTCAAGGGCAAGCGGTTGCTCGCCCTCGATCTGGGCGCCCTCATCGCCGGCGCGAAGTTCCGCGGCGAGTTCGAAGAGCGCCTGAAGGCGGTGATGGCCGAGATCTCGGCTGCCGCCGGCGAGATCGTGCTGTTCATCGACGAGCTGCACACGCTGGTCGGCGCCGGCAAGGCCGAAGGTGCGATGGATGCCTCCAACATGCTGAAGCCGGCGCTCGCCCGCGGCGAGCTGCACTGCGTCGGTGCCACCACGCTCGATGAGTATCGCAAGCACATCGAGAAGGATGCCGCCCTGGCCCGGCGCTTCCAGCCGGTCTTCGTCGCCGAGCCGACGGTCGAGGACACGATCTCGATCCTCCGCGGCCTGAAGGAGAAATACGAGGTCCATCACGGCGTGCGCATCACCGACAGCGCCATCGTCGCGGCGGCGACCTTGTCGCACCGCTACATCTCCGACCGGTTCCTCCCCGACAAGGCGATCGACCTCGTCGACGAGGCGGGGAGCCGGCTGCGCATGGAGGTCGATTCCAAGCCCGAGGCGATCGACGAGCTCGACCGACGCATCATCCAGCTCAAGATCGAGCGCGAGGCCTTAAAGAAGGAAAGCGATCCGGCCTCGCGCGAGCGCCTGGAGCGGCTCGAAGGCGAGCTCGAGGGGCTGGAGGCGGACCTCAAGGACCTGATGCTGGAGTGGCAGGCGGAGAAGAGCCGTCTCTCGGGCTCGCAAAAGTTGAAGGAGCAGCTGGACCACGCCCGCGGCGAGCTCGAGATCGCGCAGCGCCAGGGCAACTTGGCGCGCGCGGGCGAGCTCAAATACGGCATCATCCCCACGCTCGAGAAGCAGCTCTTGGGGGCGGAGGGTGCGGCCGGCAAGCACATGCTGAAGGAGGCGGTGACCGAGCAGGACATCGCCGCCGTGGTCTCGCGTTGGACCGGCATTCCCGTCGACAAGATGCTAACGGGCGAGCGCGAGAAGCTCTTGCGCATGGAAGCGGCCTTGCGCGCCCGCGTCATCGGCCAGGACGAGGCGATTATCGCCGTCGCCAACGCGGTCAGGCGGGCGCGCGCCGGGCTGCAGGATCCGCACCGTCCGATCGGCTCCTTCCTGTTCTTAGGCCCGACCGGCGTTGGCAAGACCGAGCTCACCAAGGCGCTGGCCGCGTTCCTGTTCGACGACGAGGCCGCCATGGTCCGCATCGACATGTCGGAATACATGGAAAAGCACGCGGTGAGCCGGCTCATCGGCGCGCCGCCGGGCTATGTCGGCTATGACGAAGGCGGCGCCTTGACCGAGGCGGTCAGGCGGCGCCCTTACCAGGTCGTGCTGTTCGACGAGGTCGAGAAGGCGCATCCCGACGTCTTCAACGTGCTCTTGCAGGTGCTGGACGACGGCCGCTTGACCGACGGCCAGGGGCGCACCGTCGATTTCCGGAACACGATCATCGTGCTGACATCCAATCTCGGCAGCGAGGTTCTAGCGAGCCAGAGCGAAGGCCAGGAGAGCGAAGAGGTGCGCGCTGAGGTGATGGCGATCGTGCGCAGCGCCTTCCGGCCGGAGTTCCTGAACCGGCTGGATGAGATCCTCTTGTTCCGGCGCTTGAGCCGCCAGCAGATGGCCGGCATCGTCGATATCCAGCTGGAGCGCCTGCAGCACATGCTGGCGGATCGCAAGATCACGCTCGAGGTCGACGAATCGGCGCGCGCCTGGCTCGCGGCGGCCGGCTACGATCCGGTCTATGGCGCGCGGCCGCTGAAGCGCGTGATCCAACGGGCGCTGCAGAATCCGCTGGCGAGCTTGATCCTCGAGGGCAAGATCCACGAGGGCGAGGTCGTGTCGGTTTCGACCGGCGAGGGCGGCCTGCTGATCGGCGGCATACCGGTCAAGGCGGCGGCCGACTGACGGCGCAATACGCGATCGCGCGCACCCTTGAAAACGGCCCGCGCGCATTCCTCCGAGCCTGCCTCGGGGGCGAGGCCGGAGAATGTTGACAGGCTAGGGTGCGCAGCGTATAAGCCGCGCCTCTTGCCCGGTGGCGCTGTGCATCGGGCATTGCTCTTTGACAGTGTTTATAGGATGGAAGGGATGCGTGGGCGGCGGCGCTTTTAGGTGCTGTTTTGGCTCGCGCGTCTTGGTAGAGAGAACGCGTAAGACAGGATGGTTCCTGTTGGTA